>CAYVJJ010000102.1:0-8524 GCA_964451655.1 uncultured Mycobacteriaceae bacterium
CCCCCGCGGAGCCCATCCGCAGGTTCGCATCGTCCTCGACCGGCGACTTGCGCAGCAGCTTGACGTCCTCCCAGTAGCTCATCGACGTCTGCCACGGTGCGCGGTCGCCCTGTTGCGGCAGGTAGTCGACGGCGCGCTGGATGTACCCCGCGCCGAAGTCCAGGAACGGCCGGGTCGGCATGCCCTCGGGGGCCTCGGGCACCACGGTGTCCGCGCCGCGCTCGTCCATCAGGCCGAGCATGCGGCAGAAGTGCTCGCACAGCATGCCGATCTTGAGGGTCCACGAGGAGTTGGTGTAGCCGATGGCGAAGGCCAGGTTCGGCACGCCCGAGAGCATGAACCCCTTGTAGGCGATCGTCCGGTGCAGGTCGATCTCGCGCCCGTCGACGATCAGCGGCACCCCGCCGAACGGCTGCACGTTGAGACCGGTGGCGGTGATGATGATGTCCGCGTCCAGGTGCCCGCCGGACTCGAGCCGGATACCGGTCTCGTCGAATTCCGCGATCCGCTCGGTGACCACCGAGGCCTTGCCGCTGCGGATGGCGCGGAACAGATCGCCGTTGGGCACCACGCACAGGCGCTGATCCCACGGGTCGTACGGCGGGCTGAAGTGGGTGTCCACGGGGTATCCCTTGGGCAGCATGCTCTTGTTGACCTGCCGGATGACACGGCGCATCAGGCGGGGGAACCGCTGGCACAGCTGGAACATCACCTGCTGGCGGATGATGTTCTTGGTGCGGGCGATCGGGTGGGAGATGCGCTCGCCGAGCACCTTGCGCAGCGTGTTGGCCACGGCGTCCTCGGAGCGCAGCGGAATGATGTAGGTGGGCGTGCGCTGGAGCATCGTCACGTGCCCGGCGTCCTCGCACATCGACGGCACCAGCGTGACGGCCGTGGCGCCGCTGCCGATCACCACGACCTTCTTGCCGGTGTAGTCGAGGTCCTCCGGCCAGTGCTGCGGGTGCACGATGGTGCCCCGGAACCGCTCGCGGCCCTCGAAGTGCGGGGTGAAGCCCTCGTCGTAGCGGTAGTAGCCGCCGGCGGAGAAGATCCAGCCGGCGGTGACCGTGGACCGCTCGCCGGTGTCGGTGTGCTCCAGGTCGATGGTCCACCGCGCTTCGGCCGACGACCAGGACGCCCCCACCACCTTGCGGTGCAGCCGCACGTGCTCGTCGATCCCGTACTGCCTGGACGTCTCACGCAGGTAGGACAGGATCTTGTCCGCCGGGGCGATGGCGGCGTCGTCGGTCCACGGCTTGAAGTCGTAGCCGAAGGTGTGCAGGTCGGAGTCGGAACGGATGCCCGGATACCGGAACAGGTCCCACGTGCCGCCGGTGCCGCCGCGCGCCTCCAGCACCGCGTAGCTGCGCTCGGGGTGCTCGCGCTGCAGGTAGTACGCCGCGCCGATTCCGGAGATGCCCGCGCCGATGATGGCCACGTCCAGATGCTCGGGGCGTGCGCCCGCGTCGGTGCCGGTGGTGCCGTCGATGAGATCGGTCGCCGTCATGTCCACTCCCGCCATGTCGTCGTTGTGGTGTCCATCATCCCTGCGGGCAGGCCCGTCCGATATGTCAATGTGCACCTACATACACACTAACCTGTGCACACTGCACCGCGCGGGCCGTTATCGTGACCCCATGCCGTGGCCGACCCCGTCTCCGCGCGTCCAGGACCTCATCCGGCAGGGCGCCGAGATCGCGCTCAACGTCCCCGAGGAGTGGATGGCGGACCTGGACGCCGTCACCCTGTCCGGCGAGGCGCGCAGTCAGATCGCCGACGATCCGGTGCTCGCCGACGCGACCCGGCGCACCAACCGCGCGAACCTGCTCACCTGGGCCGCCGCCAACGTGCGCGCGCCGGGGCAGCCGGTCGAGGCCCGGGTGGACGACGCGCAGATGGCGGTGGCGCGCGACATGGTGCGCCGCGGGCTGGACGAGGCCGCGCTGGACGCCTACCGGGCCGGGCAGAGCGTGGCGTGGCGGTACTGGATGAAAATCGCCTTCGCCCTGACCCGCGACACCGACGAACTCGAGGAGCTCCTGGATGTCACGTCGCAGTCGATCTCCGCATTCGTCGACGATGTGGTCGCGGTGCTGGCCACCCGCATGCAGGCCGAGCGCGCGGAACTCACCCGCGGCTCGCAGGCCGACCGGCGCGAGGTGATCGCCCTGCTTCTCGACGGCGCGCCCATCACCCGCGAGCGGGCCGAATCGCGCCTGGGCTACGCGCTCGAGCGCACCCACTACGCGGCGGTGGTGTGGGGGGACGGTGCGGATCCGGACGTCACCGCCGTCGACCATGTGACCGAGATCCTCGCGCGGCCCGCGGGCGGCGAACCCTCATTGATGGTCTCGGCCGGCTCCGGGACCCGGTGGGTGTGGAGCCAGGCCGAGCCGGACCTCGCGGCCGTCCGCGCCGCGGCCGGGACGTCGCCGGGCGTGCGGGTCGCCCTCGCCGGACCGGGCCGCGGCGTCAACGGCTTCCGGCGCGCCCACCTGGATGCGATCACCACCCAGCGGCTGCTGGCCCGGCTCGGCTCGGAGCGCCGTGTGGCCGACTACGCCGCGATCGCACTGGTGGCTCTCGCCACCGAGGACACCGAGCGTGCCGCCCGGTACGTCTCCGACACGCTGGGCGGGCTCGAGCACGCCGACGCCGGGCTGCGGGACACGGTGCTCACCTACATCCGCACCCAGTCGAACGCCACCCGCGCCGCCGAGGAGCTCTACACCCACCGCAACACGCTGCTGCGGCGCCTCGACCGCGCCGAGCAGCTGCTGCCGCGCCCGCTCTCGGAGAACCCTGTGGACGTGGCCGTGGCACTGGACATCGTGCGCTGGCGGGGCGGAGGCCGGCAGCCCCCGCCCGGCTGACGGTCCCTGCCGCCGCGCGGCTCAGCGCGCCGCGGCCTCCTGCAGCTCCGGACCGGATCCCGCATCATGCAGCGCGGCGTCCGAACCCTCCGGCGCCTGCGCCCCGGTCGCATCGCCGGGGCGGTATTTCGGCAGCAGGGCGGCGATGACGAACGCGACCGCGGACGCCCCCACGGCGGCGAGCATCACGATGGTGAATGCGTCCTCCGACGGCAGGACCGTCCCGCCCAGCTCCATCGTCACCGAGGCCAGGATGACCCCGGCGATGGCGCTGGCGAACGAGGTTCCCAGCGAGCGCATCAGCGTGTTGAAGCTGTTGGCCGCGCCGGTCTCCTCCGGCGGGACCGCCCCCATGATCAGGGCGGGCATCGCCGCGTAGGCCAGGCCGATGCCCGCGCTGATGATCATCGCGATCACCACCACCTGCCACACCGAGTGCATCCACACGGCACCCACGAGGTATCCGGCGGCGACGACCACCGCACCCGACATCAGCGTGTACTTGGGGCCGACCGTCATGGTGATGCGCGAGGACACCGGTGCCATCAGCATCATCAGCAGGCCGCCGGGGGCCATCGCCAGGCCGGCGACCAGGATCGACCGGCCCAGGCCGTACCCGGTGACCTCGGGGATCTCGATGATCTGCGGCAGCACCAGCGATTGGGCGAACATCGCGAAGCCGAACACCACCGAGGCCGTGTTGGTCATCAGCACCTGCTTGCCGGCGGCGACGCGCACGTCCACCAGCGGACGATCGGCGCGCAGCTCCCAGAGCACCCAGCCGACGGCGATGACCGCGGCGGCGGCGAACAGGCCGATGGTCGTGGTCGAGCCCCAGCCCCAGTCGGCGCCCTTGGAGATGGCGAGCAGCAAGGCGATCAGCGCGGCGGACAGCGTCAACGCCCCCGGGTAGTCGAACCGGCCGGACGTGCGCAGGCCGGACTCCGGGACGACGGCCACCGTGGCGACCAGGGCGACCGCGCCCAGTGCTGCGGACACCCAGAACAGCATGTGCCAGCTGGCGTACTGGGCGATCACCGCGGCCAGCGGCATGCCCAATGCGCCGCCCACGCCCAGGGAGGCGCTGATGACGGCGACCGCGCCGGCGAGCTTCTCCGGCGCCATGACATCGCGCAGCAGGCTCATACCCAGGGGGATCACACCGGATGCGAAGCCCTGCAGCGCACGCCCGACGATGAGCAGCCCGATGCCGCCCGCCAGCCCCGCCACCACCGAGCCGATGATCAGGATGACGAGGCTGAGCAGCAGCATGCGCCGTTTGCCGTACATGTCGCCCAGCCGGCCCATCACCGGCGTCGCCACCGCGGCGGCCAGCAGTGTCGCCGTGACGGCCCATGCGGTGTCCGCGGCCGACGCTCCTACGAGCCTGGGAAGGTCGGGGATGATCGGGATGATCAGCGTCTGCATCAGGGCGACGACGATGCCGCCGAGCGCGAGCACGGCGATTATGGCCCCGTTGCGCGCCTCCCCCTGCACCGGGGCGGCGCCGTCCTCCCCGATCGCGGCGTTGCTTTTATCAGACATGGACTTCCCATCACGATCGCGTTATCACTGCGCCCCGCTGCCCGAGGGGCCAACTCTTAAGTCAACTGACTTGCGATACTCTATATGAGTCACTTGACTTAGAACAACCCCGGTCGGGATAGGGTGATGGAACTCTCCGGGCGTGCACTCGCAGCCCGCCAGAAAGGAGCCGGCACGCGATGGACACGATCACCCCGAGCGGCACCGCCCCGCGTCCCACCCCCGCACACGACGGCCGCGCCGCCCGGACCGCGGCGACCCGTGCGGCGATCATGACCGCCGCCGAGCGCCTCTACGCCGAGTGCGGCGTGTCCGCGGTGTCCAACCGGCATGTCGCCGAGGTTGCGGGGCAGGCCAACAACACCGCCGTCGCGTACCACTTCGGTTCCAAGACCGACCTCGTGCGGGAGATCATCCGGCGCCACTCCCGGGACGTCGACGTGCGGCGCGCGGCGCTGCTCGGCGACGCCCGCGGCTCCTCCGACATCCGCACCTGGCTCCGCTGCCTCGCGCTGCCGTCGATCCGCCACCTGGCCTCGCTCGGCGCCCCCACCTGGTACTCCCGATTCAGCGCGCAGATCATGGCCGACCCGGCACTCCGGCACCTCATCTACGACGACGCACTGGCCTCCGAGCCGCTGCAGGAGACGCTCCAGGGGCTGCGCACGGCGGCCGCGGAGCTCCCCCTCGACGTGCGGCGCACACGGGCGGACATGGCCCGGCAGCTGCTCGTGCACATGTGCTCCGAGCGCGAGCGTGCGCTGGCCGATGCCTCCCCGGGCGCGGAGGAGGCCGCCCGCTCCTGGGTCGAGCTGGGGACCGACCTGGTCGACGCGCTCACCGGCCTGTGGAGCGCCCCGGTCTCGCGATGACCGGACTGCCCCGGGGCGCTCGCCCCGATTCCGGCTATACTCCACGCCAGGACTGCACCCGTCGGCGCCGCATCATCCCGGCACCGGCCCGTCACCGCCGCACGATCACGAGGTACCCATGCGCCGCTTCCCGCACCCGCCCGCCGGGCACGGTTGCGGCATCCGGCTGACCGCACGGCGCCACGTGGACCTGCTGCGCGTGAGCAGCGCCGCCTGTATCTCGCCTCGCTGAACACCCCCGCCGCCGGGCCCCGCCCGGCGGCGCGTTCCCCGAGACCCGAGGTGCATCGTGACCACCGCTCTGCCATCCACCACGTCCCCGCGGACCCCGCCGGCCGGCGAGGGGCCCGCCGAGACCGCATCGGCCGACGCGCATACCGCTACGGCCGTATCTCGGTCCGCGTCCGAGCCACGGCGGCTCCGCACGTTCTTCGACTACCGCCGCACGATGATGGCCGTCGCCGTGCTGCTGGTCCTGGTGCCGGCGATCGCGCTGTTCCCCGGCACCAGCCGCGCCGCCCTCACGGAAGGGCTCAACGACGGCTTCACCGCGGTCGACCTGATCGCCTTCGTGGCCATCGCACTGGTCGCCGCCGCCGTGAAAGGCCTGTCCGGCTTCGGCTACGCGCTGATCGCCACCCCGCTGGCCGCGGTGCTCATCGACCCCTCGGTCGCCGTCATCGTCCTGGCGGTGCCGGCCCTGGTGATGAATCTGTTCCAGGTGGGCGAGACGGGAACGGGGTGGCAGTATCTGCGGCAGCACTGGTCGCTGATCGCGGCGGCGCTGGCCGGGTCCGTGATCGGCGTGTTCATCCTCAAGAACTTCCCCGCCAAGCAGCTGCTCGCCGCGATCATCGGGGTGGTGCTGGTCTCCTACGTCGTCTGGTCGCTGGCCCGCAAGGGCCGGCCCGCCGCCGGCACGGCCAATCCCGCGGCCCTGGGCACTGTCGGCGTCGCCGAGGGCGTGCTGCTGGGCGCGGTGAACATGGGCCCGCTGCTGCCGGCGTACCTGCACACGTTCGAGCGCGACGCGCGCCGCTACATCGGCGGCATGTCGTTGGTGTTCACCCTGGTGTTCGCCGAGCGCATCGGCCAGATGTCGGTGAACGGGCTGATGACCCCCCAGCTGCTGTGGCTGGGGTCGGTGATCTCGCTGGTGACGCTGATCGGCCTGGTGGCGGGCACGGCCCTGCGGAGATGGGGCCGGGTCAACCAGTCCGTGTTCAGTGCCCTGGTGCTCACGCTGCTGGCGGCCACCGGCATCACGATGCTCGTCAAGGCGGCCGCGCATTTCCTCTGAATCCGGGGCGGCGTCGCGCTCCCATGTCCGTCCGCGGCCGCCCCGTCCGGGCGGTCGTCACGGGCGCAGGTAGGACCATCCCTCGCGCTGACGGCGGACCAGATGCGCCACACCCGAGTCCACCACCGCGACGCCGGGCAGCAGGTCCGCCTCGCCGAGCCCGCGCGCCGTCAGCGTGTTGGCGCACGCGCACACCGCGACGCCCTGCGACTGCAGCGAGGACACCGTGTCGGCCAGCCCGCTCTCCCCGGTGCACAGCTCGACCCCGGGGCCGTGCGCGACCACCTCGACCACCGTGCCGGGGCCCAGCGCACGCAGCAGGTTCGCCGTGTTGCGCAGGACCGTCGACTGCCGGCCCGGGTCCGACTCCGGCAGGTGCACCACCACGCCGTCTGTACCGATGGTCATCCCCGTCCTCCTCGCCGCCGCATTCGTGTACACCCGCCGCCGGCCTCCGCCGCACTGCTCCGCGCGGGCCGGCCGAGCGTGCCCATCGTCCCCCTCCGGCGGCACTGCCGTACGGACAGGTCCTGCTAACTGTCGCGATGCCGGGGACGATGTGCACTACAACACACGAAAAGTAGCGCTTCCACGGGGCGCCGGACCGTCGACGCCCCCGGACGAAAGGACACACCATGCGACGCCCGCTCCTTCGTGCCGCGGCGGCGGCCGGGGCCTCCGCCGCACTGGCCGTCGGCACGGCCGCCATCGGCGCCACGGCGACGGCCTCCGCCGACCCCGTGCACACCCTGCTGCAGACCCCCACGATCAGCGGCCCCGACATCGGACCCGCATCGACCCCGGAGGGGATGTTCCCGCTGATCCACGTGGCCGCCACCGACGGCCACGCCCCGGGAGAGACGACGTTCTCGGTTCCCCGGCCGTTCCCCTACCACTACATGCACGCCTCCCGCTTCGTCGTGGTCCACTGGCAGAATCTGCAGTCCGGTGCGTCGGGGGACGTGCCGCTGCGGTACTGGCAGAGCCTGGAGGAATCGGGCGGCACGCCGAACCAGCCGCCGGACTACCCCGAGACCCTGCCGACCTCCGCCACGGTGCAGACCGGCAGCGGGCCCGTCGTCGCCACCGTGACGCAGTTCCGCACTCAGTACGATTCGCCCCCGGTGGCCCACAATGTGCTTCCCGGCCTGTCGATCTCGGTGTCGTGACACGCGCCGGGCGCTGACGGCGCCGGGGACGGACGATTGCCCGACCGATCGCTCGCTCGCTACTGTCGGAGAATGACGGACTGGCGCGACTTCTCGGACGACGGGCTGACCCCCACGCTCCGGGCGGCACGGACGCTGTTCGCCCGGAGCGGCTACCACGCGACGTCGATCCGCGCGATCGCCGACGCCGCCGGGTTGTCCGTGCCGGGGCTCTACCACCATCACAAGTCCAAGCAGGCCATCCTCGGCGCGCTCGTCGACAGGACGATGGAGCGGATGCTCGCGCACTCGCGCGCCGCCCTCGCGGACGCCGACGGCACCGCGCTCGGCCGCTTCGACAACCTGATGGAGTGCATGCTGCGCTTCCACATGCAGCGGCGCGACGACGCGTTCGTGGCCTCCACCGAGATGCGCAGCATGGCGGAACCGGTCCTGAACCGGCACATCAGCCGGCGTGACGAGCAGCAGCGCATGATCGCCCAGGCCATCGCGCAGGGGGTGGACGACGGGGTGTTCCGGTGCCCGCACGTCGGCGACGCGGCCCGCGCGGCCGCATCGCTGTGCGTCGCTGTCGCCGACTGGTACCGCCCCGACGGCCCGCTGCCCCCGGATCAGGTGGTGTCCCGTCAGCTCGCCATCGCGCGGCGCGTCGCCGGTGCTCCCGCCACGGACGGGTAAGCGGGCTTCCCTCCCGGGCAGCAGGGATTGACGCGGGCCGGAACTGATGACATCGTGTCCTCCATCACCGAGCGATCGCTCGGTCGG
>CAYVJJ010000103.1:0-8508 GCA_964451655.1 uncultured Mycobacteriaceae bacterium
GTGCTGCCCGCCTCCTCGTCGGCGAGGAACGCGAAGACGATGTCGCGGGGCGGAACGGTGCCCTCGCGCTTGTACTGGCGTGCCAGCGCCAGCATCATGCCGACCATGTCCTTCATGTCCACCGCTCCGCGGCCCCAGACGTAGCCGTCCTGCACCGCGCCGGAGAACGGGTGCACCTGCCAGTCGGCGGGCTCGGCCGGGACGACGTCCAGGTGCCCGTGCAGGAGCAGGGCCCCACGTGACGGGTCGGCGCCCTCGAGCCGTGCGAACACGTTCGCACGGCCGGGTGCACCGGACTCGACGTAGGTGGTGGCGTAGCCGGCTTCGGCAAGCTGCTCCGCCACCCATTCGGCGGCCCGGTGCTCGCCCTTGGTCGTCTCCGGCTCGCCGGTGTTGGTGGTGTCGAACCGGATGAGCCGGCTCACCAACGCGACGACCTCCGCTTCCGCCGGTGACGAGGTTCGGGCGGTGTCCGGCGGGGCTGGGCGGTCCGGGTGATCGACGGGGTTGTCCACGCCCCCTTTCCTACCACCCGCGGCGGGCCGTGCGGGCCGGACCGCCACGGCCCCCGCGCATGCGGCGACGGGGTGCACGGGATTTGGGGATCGCCGTGCCCATCGGTTAACCTGTTCCGGCACCGCACGGTGCCCTCGCGGGGGTTGCCGTCGGCGGTGTCACGATCGTCCCGCCCGCCCGGGTGCTGTGCGAGACCGCTCCCGGAGCGTCTGGTAGTTTGAGTGAGCGGCGAACGAGTGTGCAAGCGCGAGTGGCGGAATGGCAGACGCGCTAGCTTGAGGTGCTAGTGTCCTATTACTGGACGTGGGGGTTCAAGTCCCCCCTCGCGCACTCTGAGTTGAGACAGACGGAAGAACCCCGGACCGACGAGGTCCGGGGTTCTTGCGTCGGGGCCGCCGCGCCCGGCCTGGGGGCGCCGGCGATCGGAGTCAGTGTCCAGAGGGGCGGTCGTCGCCGGCCTGTTGGTCGAACGCGTCCAATATGGCCTGCGACGCCAGCGCGGCGGTGAGCGTGCCCGCGCGCACACGGTCTTCGATCCCGCCGCGTGCGGCTTTCACCTCGGGGTCGTGCAGCAGCCGGTCGAGGAGCTTCTCATGCACCATCGACCACGTCCAGTCCACCTGCTGACGGGCGCGCTTGGCAGCGAATTCGCCGGCCTCCTTGAGCACCTCCGCATGCCGCAGCACCGTGTCCCAGAACTCGCCGATGCCGGTCCCCTCCCGGCCGCTCATCGTGATCACCGGCGGCTGCCAGAGCGCGTCGTGGGGATGCACCAGCGACAGGGCTCCCTTGAGTTCGCGGGCGGTCCGCTTGGCTTCGATGACGAACTTGCCGTCGGCCTTGTTGACCGCCACCATGTCCGCCAGTTCCAGCACGCCCTTCTTGATCCCCTGCAGCTGGTCGCCGGTGCGCGAGAGTGTGAGGAAGCAGAAGATGTCGGTCATGTTCGCGACCGTCACCTCCGACTGGCCCACGCCGACCGTCTCCACCAGGACCACGTCGTAGCCGGCGGCCTCGAGCAGCACGATCGTCTCGCGGGTGGCCTTGGCGACCCCGCCGAGCGTCCCCGCCGTCGGAGACGGGCGGATGAACGCCTCCGGGCTGGTCGCGAGCCGGCCCATGCGGGTCTTGTCGCCCAGGATGGACCCCCCGGTGCGGGTGGACGAGGGATCGACCGCCAGCACCGCGACCCGATGGCCGCGTTCGATCAGGTGGCCGCCGAGCGCGTCGATGAACGTGGACTTGCCCACCCCCGGAACCCCGGTGATGCCGACCCTGTGCGAGCCGCCGGATTCCGGCAGCAGCTCCATGAGCAGCTCCTGCGCCCGGGCGCGATGGTCGGCACGCGTGGACTCGACCAGGGTGATCGCCCGGGACAGGTCGGCGCGGCGGCCGCTGCGGATGCCGTCCGCCAGGGCGCCGACGTCGACCGCCGGGCGCGATGGTGACACAGACATCTCCCCGATCACTCGCCCCCGGCCGAGGCTGCGGACAGGTCGTGTCCCAGACGGGAGCCGAGCTTCTGCAGCAGCTCGCCCGCGGCGTCCGAGATCACCGTGCCGGGCGGGAAGATGGCCTCCGCCCCGGCCTCGTAGAGCTCGTCGAAGTCACCGGGCGGGATGACGCCGCCGACGATCACCATGATGTCCGGGCGCCCCACCTTCTCCAGTGCCGCGCGCAGCGCGGGCACCAGCGTCAGGTGGCCGGCGGCGAGCGAGGACGCGCCGATGACGTGGACATCGTTGTCCGCCGCCTGCTGCGCGACCTCGTCGGGGGTCTGGAACAGCGGCCCGACGTCCACGTCGAACCCGAGATCCGCGAAGGCGGTGGCGATCACCTTCTGCCCGCGGTCGTGCCCGTCCTGCCCCATCTTGGCCACGAGGATGCGCGGCCGGCGGCCTTCGGCCTCCGCGAAGCGGTCGACCGCGGAGATCGCGTCGGAGATGTCGCCCACGGAACCCGCCTCGTCTCGGTAGACCCCGGAGATCGTCTTGATCTCCGCCTGATGACGACCGTAGACCTTCTCGAGCGCATCCGAGATCTCGCCGCCGGTCGCTTTGGCGCGGGCCGCCTTGATGGCCAGTGCCAGCAGGTTGTTGCCCAGGCCGTCCTCGCCGGCGCGTGCGGTCTCCCCCGCCGCGCGGCTCAGCTCGGCCAGTGCGGCGTCCACCTCGGCCTGGTCGCGTTCGCCCCGCAGACGCTGCAGCTTCTCGAGCTGCTCGCGGCGGACCTGCGAGTTCTCGACTTTGAGCACCTCGATCTGCTCGTCGACGTCCACGCGGTACTTGTTGACGCCGATCAGCGGCTGACGGCCCGAGTCGATGCGGGCCTGCGTGCGGGCGGCGGCCTCCTCGATGCGGAGCTTCGGGATGCCCTCGCTGATGGCCTGCGCCATGCCCCCGGCCTCCTCGACCTCGCGGATGTGGGCGCGGGCGCGCTCGGCCAGCTGATGGGTCAGCCACTCGACATAGTCGGAGCCGGCCCACGGGTCGATGGGGCGCACCGTGTTGGACTCCTGCTGCAGCAGCAGCTGGGTGTTGCGTGCGATGCGCGCGGAGAAGTCCGTGGGCAGTGCCAGCGCCTCGTCGAGCGCGTTGGTGTGCAGGGACTGCGTGTGGCCCTGCGTCGCCGCCATGGCCTCGACGCAGGTGCGAGCCACGTTGTTGTAGACGTCCTGGGCCGTGAGCGACCAGCCGGAGGTCTGCGAGTGGGTGCGCAGCGACAGCGACTTGGGGTTCTTCGGCTCGAATTGGGCGACCAGCTCGCTCCACAGGAGCCGTGCGGCCCGCAGCTTGGCGACCTCCATGAAGAAGTTCATGCCGATCCCCCAGAAGAACGACAGGCGCGGCGCGAACGCGTCGATGTCCAGCCCGGCGTCGAGGCCGGCGCGGATGTACTCCACGCCGTCGGCCAGCGTATAGGCCAGCTCGAGGTCGGCCGTCGCCCCCGCCTCCTGGATGTGGTAACCGGAGATGGAGATGGAGTTGTATTTGGGCATCTTCGCCGAGGTGTACGCGAAGATGTCCGAGATGATCCGCATCGACGGCTTCGGTGGGTAGATGTAGGTGTTGCGGACCATGAACTCTTTGAGGATGTCGTTCTGGATGGTGCCCGCCAGCTTCTCCGGGGGCACGCCCTGCTCCTCCGCAGTGGCCACGTACAGCGCCAGGATGGGCAGCACGGCGCCGTTCATCGTCATCGACACCGACACCGAGGACAGGTCGATCCCCTCGAAGAGCTGGCGCATGTCGAGGATCGAGTCGATGGCCACCCCGGCCATGCCCACATCGCCCTGCACACGCGGATGGTCGGAGTCGTAGCCGCGGTGCGTGGCCAGGTCGAAGGCCACCGACAGGCCCTTCTGCCCGGCCTTGAGGTTGCGGCGGTAGAAGGCGTTGGACTCGGCGGCGGTCGAGAAGCCCGCGTACTGGCGCACCGTCCACGGCTGGTTGACGTACATCGTCGGGTACGGGCCGCGCAGGTACGGGGCGGTGCCCGGGAACGAATGCAGCGGATAGCCCGCGGCGACCGCCTCGTCGCGGTCGGCACGGGTGTAGACCGGCTTGACGTCGATGCCCTCCGGCGTGCTCCAGGTGACCTGCTCGGGGGTGTAGCCGTTGGCTTCGGCGCCCGCGCGGATCAGCTCCTCCGCCGACCCGTGCGCCGCGGCCGCGCCTGCAGGGTCCTCGAGCGGCACGTCGGCGAACGAGGGGATGCTGTGCGTGTCGGTCATGCTCACTCCACTCCCAGAGCGTCGAGGAGGCCGGCGAGGGTCTCGACGGCGTCGATGTTCTTGGTCAGGAAACCGTCGGGACGCTCGGCGGCGTCCGCCGGCCACGCCGCCTCCGGCCCGGCCAGCAGGACCTTCCCGGCGCCCGCGGCGCGCAGCGCCGAGGCCAGGCCTTCGGCCTCCTCCGCGTAGCGGGCGTCGGTGCCGCACAGGACCGTGACGGTCTGCGCGCCGGGACCGAGCCCGGCGAGGGCCTCCGCCACGGTCGCGGCCGTGACGGTGCCGGTGCTCTCCGCGTGGATCCCCCCGGAGGCGAGCAGATTCGCGGCGAAACTGGTGCGCACGTTGTGCTCCGCGAGGGGACCGAGCGCGACGAGTGCCGCCCGTGGGCGCGAGCCGGTGGCGGCCGCGTGGGCGTCGGACCGGTCGCGCAGCGCTTCGAAGCCCGCGGCGTAGCGGCGGACGTGCTCGAGGCGGGCGGGACCGCCGGACGGCACCGGCTCGTCGAGGTCCGGGAACTCGTTGACGCCCGTGACCGCGGTACGCCGGTGGGCGATGTCGGATTCGCGGCGGGTGGCGACCTCATCGATGCGGGCGGCGAGGTCACCGGAGGCGACGGAGGCACGGAACCCGCCGTCGGACTCGATCCGCTGGAACTCGGTCCAGGCGATCCGGGCGAGGTCGTCGGTGAGAGCCTCGACGTACCAGGACCCGCCGGCGGGATCGAGCACCTGGCCCAGGTGGGATTCCTCGAGCAGCAGCAGCTGGGTGTTGCGGGCGATGCGTCCCGCGAAGGCCTCGGAGGTGCCCAGTGCGCCGGCCGGCAACGCGGAGTCGAACGGCAGCACCGTCACCTTGTCCGCACCACCGACCCCGGCGCCGAATGCGGCGAGGGTCGTGCGCAGCATGTTCACCCACGGGTCGCGGCGGCTGAGCATGGCGGCCGAGGTCACGCCGTGCTGCGGCGCGGCGCCCGACCCGGGGCTGCCGAGCACCTGCGCGACCCGCGCCCACAGGCGCCGTGCCGCGCGGAACTTGGCGATGGTGGCGAACTGGTCGTCGGTGGCGGCGAAGCGGAACTCGACCTGCCCGAGCGCGTCCGCCGTGTCGAGCCCGGCACCGACGAGGTCGCGGACGTGCTCGACTCCCACGGCGATCGCCGCGGCCAGCTCCTGCGCGTCCGAGGCTCCGCGGTCGTGGAATGCGGTTCCGTCGACGGTGACCGCGCGGATGTCGCCGGCCCGGTCGCGGGCGGCGGACGCCAGGATGGCCACCGCCGCCGCATCGAGGGGCTCGGTTCCCGTCGCGAACAGGTCCGTGAGCGGGGACGCACCGAGGCTGACCCTGACCTTCCCCGGCTGCGCGGGCGGATCCCCGTCCAGCAATGCGTACAGGGAGTCGGCGGCGTCGCCGACCGTCGCCCCCGCGTCGAGCGCGACCGGCGCGAGGTCGAGGTGGACCCCGCGCAGCACGGTCTGCAGGTCGCCGGGTGCGACGGCGTCCGGCCCGACGGCGATGGTGAGCGCGCTGACCCCGTTCGCCAGCGCATCGAGGATCTGCTCGTTCAGCGCGGACGCGCCCGCTCCGCCGGAGGCGCCGAAACGGGAATCGACCAGCCACCCGACGTTGACGTCGCGCGCGGCGTCGCCGCCGCGGATGTACGGGAAGCTCCCGGGGAGCGGGCGTTCGGCCCGCTCGTCGGAGGCCGTGTAGAGGGGCGCGATGACCGCGCCGTCATAGGTGGTGGCGGCGAGCAGCTCCTCGGGGCCCGCGGGCAGCTCCTCCGGGTCGATCCTGCGGCCCTTGGCGAGCACCGCGGCCGCCGCCTTCCGCCACGCCGAGTATCCGGGATCGTCGGGTGCACCCGTGGTTGCGCCGGTCGTCGAATCCGTCATTCGGCTGATATTAGTCGGACTGCCGATGGTTGCCCTCCCCCGGTCTCGCCGTCGGAGGGCCCACGCGAAGTTACTGACCGGTAGTTGAACATGCCGGTCATCGGCCTACGAGGTCCGTCCGGCGCGCCGGATGCGGACCGATCAGCGTATTCTGAGCGACCGTGGAACCCCCCGTGCTCAACGACCGGCGTGCGCTCCCGCGGCCGGGCGCCGCCGCCCGCGCGGCGATCCGTGCGGCGGGGGCCGGCCTGTCGCCCAGGACCGCCGCCGGTCGCCGTCGGTGCACGGCGGCGGCGTTCCTGGCCGCGGTGGCCGTGGTGGTCGCGCTCGTGGGCCCCGGTGTGTCGGCGGGCGCGCTCGCGGATTGGGCTGACTCCGCCGGCTGGTGGTTCCCGGCGGCGTTCGTGGCCGTGCATGCCGTGGTCTGCACGGCCCCGGTGCCGCGCACCGCGTTCACCGTGGCCGCGGGGGTGCTGTTCGCCCCGTTGTGGGGTATCGCCCTTGCTCTGGCCGGCACGCTTCTCGCGGCTCTGGGCGCGTTCGCGGCGGGCCGGGCACTCGGGCGTGAGGCGGTCCGGCGCAGGCTCACCCATCCTGCGGTGCGCACGGTCGACGAGCGCCTGCGGCGACGGGGGTGGCTGGCGGTCGGTTCGCTGCGCATGATTCCGGTGGTGCCGTTCTCGGTGCTGAACTACTGCTGCTCGGTCTCGGGGGTGCGGCCGACGCCCTATCTGGTGGCCACCGCGGTCGGCAGTCTGCCGGGCACCGTCGCGGTGGTGTGCTTCGGGCACGCCGTGCAGTCCGGGCCGGACGGTGCTGCGCTGGCGCTGTCCGCCGCCGCGGTGGCCGCCGGGCTCCTCGGGTTGTTCGTGGACGCCCGCCTGGACCGTTGGCGCGGCCGCCCGGAGTGCGCATCGTCCGCCGTCGACGGTGCGATGCAGGCCGTACGCCCGGTCGGCGACGAGGCGCAGACCGTCGTTCCGGGACGCTGAACCGAGCACATGACCCGGTTGAAGCAAGCCTCAATCCTTGATTGATCTAAATCAAGGTTGCAGCCTTTACTTATCGTCGGCAAGCTCATATGCTTGATCGCGGTCGGCGGACACCGCCGACCGGCCGCCCTCCCCCGGCGCTGGACAAGGGCGCCGGGGCAGCCGGAAGGAGCCCGGGACGATGTTCGTGATGACGGTGGATCAGCGGCGCAGCAGACGCGACCAGGACCGCGTGGCCGCGCTGCTGCCGGAGGTCAACCGGGCCCCGCTGCTGCGGCGGTTCGAACGCACCGCCGGCGACGAACTGCAGGCCGTCACCGACAACCCGCGTCTGGTGGTGATGGTGAGCCTCGACCTGCTCCGACGCAAGCACTGGAGCGTCGGCATCGGGATCGGTGAGGTCGAACAACCCCTCCCCGAGAGCACACGAGCAGGCCGCGGCCCGGCTTTCGAGGCGGCGAGGAGCGCTGTCGAGGCCGCCAAGTCCGCGCAGGTGCCGATCGCGGTATCGGGTCCGGACGCGGCTCGCACCGAGTCCGCGCAGACGGCGCTGGTGCTCACCGGCCTGGTCATCGTGCGCCGGTCCGCGCAGGGGAACGCGGCGGTCGGCCTGATGGACCGCGGACTGAGCCAGTCCGAGGCGGCGGCGGTGCTCGGGATCAGCAAGCAGGCGGTGTCCCAGCGACTGGCCGCCGCTGCCTGGCAGCCGGAGGCGGCGGGGCGCGTCCTGGCCGAGCGCCTGTTGCGCGAGGCGGACCGGTGACCGCCGCGGCACTGTCGCTGTTGGCGGCGACGGCGGTCGTCGCGGCTCTCGGACGCATCCCGGTTCTGCGGCGGCCCTGGGGCGCCCCGCTGATCAGCATCCTGGTGACGGGGATGCTTGCGGCGGCGGCCCTCTGCGCGCGGGCCGCCGGGCAGGTCACGGGAGCAGCCCAGGTGGCGGCGTACGTGCTGACGGTGCTCGCCGCGGCGCTCTGCGCGGATCCGGTGGTGCGGGCGGTGTTCGCCCTCGGCATAGGGCGGCGCCGTCCCCGGACGCCGGACGAACGGGAAGGGGCGCACCCGCAGACCTCCAACGCGGTCACCGCGGGCGCGAATCGACCCGGCGCGGCAGCATCCGGTACCGAGGCATCCGGCACAGAAGAGCACCGCGCCGACCGTACCGGGGAAGCCGACCGCCCCGGGCCTCTCCGGGGAGGGCTGACCATCGGCGTCCTCGAGCGCACGGCGGTGGCCGCCTCCGTGCTCGCCGGCTGGCCGGGCGGCATCGCGGTGGTGATGGCGGTGAAGGGCCTGGCACGCTATCCGGAACTGCGGGAACCCGACGCCTCCGAGCAGTTCATCATCGGCACCTTCACCAGCGTCCTGTTCTCAC
>CAYVJJ010000104.1:0-8479 GCA_964451655.1 uncultured Mycobacteriaceae bacterium
TGACCGGCGTGCACATCACCGATGACAACCGGGCGAAGGTGGACTTCAACGTCGATCAGGACTACCGGCTGACCGACACCACGACGGTGGCGGCGCGCTACAAGGACCTCGTCGGCAACCGGTACGTGGAGCTGATCAAGGGTGACAAGCCCGGCACCCCGCTGGAACCGGGGGCCACGATCCCTGCGGACCGCACCAAGCCGGCGCTGGACCTGGACACGCTCCTGGGCGGGTTCAAGCCGCTGTTCAAAGCGCTCGACCCGGACCAGGTGAACATGCTCGCCCGCTCGCTGATCGACGTGTTCCAGGGGCAGGGCCAGGCGTTGGTCAGCCTGCTGAGCAGCACCAGTTCGTTCTCGAAGACCCTCGCCGACCGCGACCAGCTCATCGGCGACGTCATCGAGAACCTGAATGCGGTGCTGGGCACGATGGACCAGCACAAGCAGGAGTTCGGCAACATCGTCGACAACGTCCAGCAGGTGGTCAGCAGGCTTTCCGCCAGCCGTGACGCGGTGGTGGACGGCACCAGCAGCATCAACGACGCGGCCGGGACCTTGGCCTCACTGCTCGAGGACACGCGTCCGGACCTCAAGGGCGACGTCTCCGAGCTCGACAGGCTGATGGGACTGTTGTCCACCGATGAATCGACGCAGACCTTCGACTGGGTGCTCTCGAACATGCCGGCGGCGTTCCGGCAGGTGGTCCGCGTGGGCACCTACGGCGCGTTCTTCAACTTCTACCTGTGCGGGGTGACGTTCAAGGTGGGCGACGAGAACAACCCGACCTACATCCCGCTCAAGAACCAGACGACGGGAAGGTGCGCGCCCGTTGATGACTAGACGCTCCGAGAACACACGCCCCGGGGACGGCCGGAACCGCCACTCCGCGGGCGGCGGCATGTCCGGCCGCTGGGCGCGGCTGCGGTCGCTGCCGCGTTTCCGCGACATGAACCCGGTGCCGATCGCGATCATCGGCCTGGTCCTCACGGTCGCCGTCGTGCTGGGGGCACTGCAGTACGACAAGCTGCCGTTCATCGACTCCTCGGTCGGATACAAGGCGCAGGTGGCCGACGCGGCGGGCCTCAAGTCCGGTGACGACGTCTTCGTCGCCGGCCTCAAGGTGGGCAAGGTCGGCAACATCGGCATCGAAGGCGACCACGTGCTGGTGGACTTCTCCGTCAATGACGACATCCGGCTCGGCAAGGACACCTCGGCCGCCATCAAGACCGAGTCGATGCTGGGCAAGCGCGGCTTGACGGTGCGGCCGCAGGGCGCGGGGGACATCGGCGACGGCGGCGTGATCCCGTTGTCCCGCACCACGACCCCCTACGCGCTCACGGAAGCGCTGGGGGACCTGACGACGAACGTGGGCGAGATCGACACGGACTCGGTGACGCAGGCGCTCGAATCGTTCTCCGGCGCGTTCGCCGACGCGCCGGACGACCTGCGGCAGGCGCTCGACGGGGTCACGCGGCTGTCGGAGAGCATCAACAAGCGCGACGAGAAGCTGCAGGATCTGCTGAAGAACGCCAACGGCGTCACCGGGGTGCTCCGCGACCGCAGCGACCAGCTCAACGCGCTCGTGGTGGACGCGAACGCCCTCATGGCGCAGCTCGATGAGCGCAAACAGATGCTCAACCAGCTGATCGTCCACATCGGTGCCGTGTCCGACCAGCTGACCGGCTTCGTCGAGGACAACCGCGAGGACCTCAAGCCCGCGCTCGACAACCTGCACGCAGTCCTGGCGGTGATGCAGAAGAACCGCGACAACATCTCGGACTCGCTCGACGGCGTCACCAAGTACATGTACGCCCTGGGTGATTCGGTGGCCAACGGGCCGTACTTCATGGCGTACATCCAGAACTTCCTCAACGCCATGGACTACCCGGGCGGAGTCCAGACCACCGACATGCTCAAGCCGCTCCTGGCGCAGATGGCCCAGCAGACCCCGGCGGCGGCACAGCTGTTCGATCAGGCGAAGACCGACGCGGCGGCCGCCGGGCAGCCGCCGGCGCCGGCCGGCGCCGCGGACGGGGGTGGACGATGACGGCCTACAAGGGATACCTGCGCGGGGTGCTCGCGATCATGCTGGTGCTGTTGATCGGAGTGAGCGCATGGCTGGTGCGGCCTGCGAACCAGCGCTACACGATCACCGCGTACTTCACCGGTGCCACGGGCATCTACGAGGGCGACACCGTGCGTGTGCTCGGTGTGCCGGTCGGCGAGGTCACCTCCATCACCCCGGAGGGGACGCGCAGCAAGTTCGAGCTCTCCATCGACAAGGGCACCGACGTCCCGGCGAACGCGGATGCGGTGATCGTTGCGCAGAGCCTGGTCACCTCGCGGTTCGTCCAGCTCACGCCCGTCTACACCGGCGGCGACACGATGGGCGACGGCGCCGTGATCCCCATCGAGCGGACGGCGGTCCCGGTCGAATGGGACCAGATCAAGAAGGAACTGTCGAAGCTGACCGAGGCGCTCGGCCCCGACGGCGGGAAGCCCGGTGCACTCAGCGATTTCCTCAACGTCGCCGGCGACACCGTCGACGGCAACGGCCAGCGGATCCACGACACCATCAAGGAACTCGCCGATGCGATGAACACCTTCTCCGACGGTGGGGACGATCTGTTCAGCACCATCAAGAACCTGCAGGTGTTCGTCAACGCGCTGGCGGACAGCAACCAGCAGATCGTCTCGGTGAGCGGCCATCTGGCGCGGGTCTCCGACGTGCTGGCGGACAGCGATCAGCAGCTGGACTCCTCGCTCAAGAGCCTCGATACGGCGGTGCAGGACGTGCAGGGGTTCCTCAAGGACAACCGCTCCGAACTGAGCCGGTCGGTCAGCGAACTCGCAGACATCAGCTCGGTGATCGCTGACAAGGACGACCGGCTGGGTCAGCTGCTGCACGTCGGCCCCACCGGACTGGTGAACTTCCTCAACATCTACCAGCCGTATCAGGGCACGTTCACCGGCGCTATCGCGCTGAACAACACCAGCAACCTGGTGGACATGGTGTGCGGGGCGATGGGGGGTTCCGACGGCACGGGGCCCAACCCGGACGTCGACACGTGCATCAAGGCGTTGGCCCCCGTGATCGGCTCGATCGCGATGAACTACCCGCCCGCGGGGACCAACCCGATCACCGGCGTCACCGCGCGGCCCGATCAGGTGCTCTACACGGACCCGAGCCTGCGCGACGTGCCCAAGCTCAAGCCGCCGCGCATGCAGCCGAACGCGACACCGCTCGGGGACGCGGACATCCGCCGCACCGACGGCGACGGCGCGGATGGCGCCGACGCCGCGCCGGGCGACGGGCTGGGCGGCCTGCTGGTCCCGGCGCTGCCGCAGGGAGGCGGTGACTGATGCGAAGTCTGCTTCTCACCGGCCGGAAACTGGTCGCGGCCACCGCCTTCGGCTGCACGGCGCTGCTCGCCGGCGGCTGCACCTGGAACGGACTGAACTCGCTGCCGCTGCCGGGGACGGTGGGCACCGACGACGATGCGTTCGAGATCACCGCGGTGGTGCCCGACGTGGGCACTCTCACCCAGAACTCGCCGGTGATGATCGACGACGTCACCGTCGGCAGCATCCGCAAGATCACCGCCGACCAGAACTGGAACGCGCGCGTCACCATCGGGCTCAAGGCCGGCACGCGCGTCCCGCGCGGCACCCGCGCCATGGTGGGACAGGCCAGCCTGCTCGGATCCCAGTACCTGGAGCTCGATCCGCCGAAGGGGTCGACGGGCAACGATCTGCTGGGGGACGGCGACATCATCCCGCTGCAGCACGGCGGCACGTTCCCCAGCACCGAGCAGACGCTCTCCACGCTCTCGGTGGTGCTCAACGGGGGCGGTCTCGCGCAGCTGCAGGACATCACCACAGAACTCAACGCCGCACTCGGCGGCAACGAGCAGAGCCTGCACGATCTGATTCCGCGGCTCGACGAGCTGGTGTCGACGCTCGACGACCAGCGTGGCGAGATCGTGGCGGCGATGGACGGCATGAACCGGCTCAGTTCGACTGTCGATGAGCAGAACCAGGTCCTCTCGGACGCGCTCACCGAACTCGATCCGGCGACGAAGGTGCTGGCGGACCAGAAGGACGAGCTCACCGAGGCGATCATCGCTCTCGGCGGCTTCAGCAAGGTGGCGGACCACGTCCTCAGCGAGAGCGGGTCGGACCTGCGCTCGCTCACTGCGGACCTCAAGCCGATCCTCGCGGCGCTGGCCGACGCGGGGAACAAGCTGCCGGACACGCTGTCGTTGTTGTTCACCTTCCCGTTCCCCATGGAGACGCTGTTCAACGCGATGCGCGGCGATTACACGAACCTGTGGGACGAGGTGGACCTGACGGGGCAGCGCATCCAGCGGTCGCTGCTGCCCGGTGCCCCGGCGCAACCGTGGTCCGACACCGATTGGGCGAAGACGATCGCGGACGCGGGCGGGTCGGCGGGCGACCCGTTCAACCCCCGGATGCCCGACCCGGCCGCCGTCGAGGCCCCGGGCGCGGCGCCCGGGCAGGGGCAGCAGCCCGCCCCCGGGCCGGGGCAGGCGGCGCCGCAGAATGCCGTGCCGGCCCCCGACGGGCAGCCCTCCGCGCCTTCCGCGGGACAGTCCGCCGGCGGCGGGGCCGCCGCTCCGGGGGCGGGCTCCGTTCCCGCGGCACCGGGCGGCCCGGCGGCCGACGGGGCCCCGGGCGCCGGTAAGGCTCCCGACCCTGAGCCCGAGCCTGTGTTCGACGCCCCGGACGAGGAGCTGTTCGGCCCGCCGGCGACAGGAGAAGTCAAATGATGCTCAGCCGGTTCATCCGGATACAGCTGGTGATCTTCCTGATCCTGTCGGTCATCGGCGTGACCGTGATGGCGACGCAGTACATGCGGGTGGGAGACCTGCTGGGCATCGGACAGGACTCGATCACCGTGGACCTGCCCAGCAGCGGCGGGCTCTACGAGAACGCGAACGTGACCTACCGCGGCAGCAACATCGGCCGCGTCAAGTCCGTCGAGCTCACCGGCGACGGGGTGAAGGCGCACCTGTCCGTCGACAGCGGCGCGGACATCCCCCGGGACACGGAGGTGGCGGTGCGCAGCGTGTCCGCCATCGGCGAGCAGTACGTCGAGTTCCTGCCCCGCACCGACGAGGGGCCGTACCTGGGCGACGGGGCGGAGATCCCGCAGGAGCGGGTGAGCATGCCCGTCGACATCGGCCCGATCCTCGACAAAGCCGACGCACTGCTGTCCAGCGTCCCGCGCGACAAGCTCACCAGCCTGGTGAACGAGACGTTCACAGCGTTCGACGGCGCCGGGCCGGACCTGCGCAAGCTGATCGAATCGAGCAAGTCGCTGATCAGCAAGGCGCAGGACAGCTCGGACGCCACCAAGAGCCTGCTGGCGCAGCTGGGCCCGCTGCTGGACACCCAGGTCGTCTCCGGCGAGGACCTCAAGGCATGGGTGCGCGACCTCGCGCGGTTCACCGGCCAGTTGCGGACCAACGATCCGCAGCTGCGGTCGGTCCTCGACAACGCGCCGGGCACGCTGCGCGAGGCGCAGCGCACCTTCGAGGACGTGCAGGACTCGCTGCCGCTGCTCATGGCGAATGCGGTGACACTGGGGAAGGTGACCTACACCTACAACGACTCGATCCAGCAGATGCTGGTGGTGTATCCGGCGCTGATGGCGGCGCTGCAGACGGTCACCACCTACGCCTCGAACCACGGGAATAAACTGCCGCTGGACTTCCACCTCGAGCTCAATGAGCCCCCCGCGTGCACCGTCGGCTATCTGGCGCCCGACCAGCGCCGTCCCCCGAACGAGGTGACGATCCCGGCCACGCCGGACGGGATCTACTGCCAGGCCCCGCAGGACTCGCCGGTGGCGGTGCGCGGCGCCCGGAATGCGCCGTGCCCCAACCAGCCCGGCAAACGGGCCCCGTCGCCGGAGCTGTGCGCGGACCCGCGCGGGTTCGTACCCTTGGGGGAGAACCCGACACCGTTCGGTCCGCCTCAGCGGGACGTCCCCGGTGTTCCGCCGGGAACGTATGACGGTCTGGGCGATCAGCGCAACGCACAGCCCAGCAGCGCCCAGCAGGGAGACGGGCGGATCGGCACGGCCGCGTACGATCCGGGTACCGGACGGTATGTGGCCCCGGACGGCACCGTGACCATCGACAAGAGCCTGACGCCCGGCGGAGCCGGCGCCGAGGGCGACGCCCCGGCCGGTGACTCGTGGCAGGCGCTGCTCACCGCGCCCGGCGAGTGACAGAGCCGACGGCCGGGAACCAGCTACCGAGGTAGGTACGTGAGAGGACTGCGGAGACGCGCGCGCGGAAAGGGCGGATCGGACCGTCCAGCGGACGAGGTCACGGGTGACGGCGCCGTGGAAGACGGTGGCGCCACGGATCCCGGTGCCGCTGACGGTGATACCCCAGACGGTGATACCCCTGACGGCGGCACCGATGATGGTGATACCGCTGACGGGAGTACCAGCGACGGCGGGGGCGACTGCACCGACACCGACGGAGCGGACGGCGCGGCGGACTCCGCGCCGGACTCCGGCGGCACCGCAGGCCGGTCGCGGCTGAGGGCGCGCCTGTTCCCCGTGGTCTCCGGCATCGTGATCGTCGCTCTCGTCGTGGTGATGGGGCTGCTCCTGTGGCAGCGCTACGGCACGGACGAGACGGCGTCCGGGGACGACGGCACGCTGCATTCGCCGGCGGTCGACGTGGCGGAGCAGGTGGTCCTGGGGATCACCAACATCAACCCGGAGAGTGTGGAATCCAACGCGGACACGGTGTTGTCGCATTCCACCGGCGCATTCCACGACGACTATGAGGCGGCGAAAGGCCAGTTCGCCACGCTCGTGGGTGAAGCGGAGGCCAATTCCACGGGCCGCATCGTGCAGTCGGGCCTCGAATCGATCGGAGGCGACAAGGCGACGGTGCTGGTGGTGGTGTCCACCGACGTGCAGAACAAGGCTCTTCCGGAAGCGTCGCAGCGCGGGTTCCGACTGCGCGTGACCCTGGAGAAGGAGGGAGACTCCTACAAGGTGTCGAACCTGGAGCAGGTGCCGTGACGGGCGGCGACAGCGCGTCCGCGCCGCCCGAGTACGGCTCGCCGGATCCATCCGCGGAGCCCGCGCGCGGCCGGGGCCGCCTGGCGGCGCGCGGCGTCACGTTGATCGTCATCGTGGCGCTGGCCGCAGTGGTCGCCTGGCTTGCGTGGGGGTACTTCTCGACCGACTCGGCGCACGATGATGCGGCCACGGCGGTGGGGCAGACGCTGCAGGAGGAAGGCGAACCGCAGTCCAACGGCGCGGGCGCACCGGTGGTGTGGGCGCGGGGGACCGGCCCGGCGACGGCGGCGGTGCGGGCCGCGGCGTCCGGTACGGAGGCGTTGTTCGGCTACACCTACGACAAGGCGGAGCAGCAACTCGACGACGCGGCGGGCCTGCTGACGGGGGAGTTCCAGGCGGAGTTCCGCGACTACGCCGCGAAACAGGTGATCCCGACCGCCCAGAAGCAGAAGGCGTCGGTGGCGGCCACGGTGGTGGGCGCCGCGCCGGTGAAGTTCTCCGGAGACTCGGCGCAGGTGCTCGTCTACCTGGACCAGGTGGCCAAGACGGAAGGGGCGGAGCAGACCGCGTTCACGCCCAGCCAGGTGATGGTGTCGCTGGAGAAGCACGACGACAAATGGCTGATCAGCGACGTGCAGCGCATCACCTTCTGACCGGCGCCGGGACCAGCGGCCCCGTCGGCGCGCCCGCCCCTACCGGGTCTCCTGCCCGGACGTGGACCGGAGGACGTCCAGGAACAGGCGGGCCCATCGGGCGACGTCGTGCGCCAGCACTTGACGGCGCAGCGCCCGCATGCGCCGACGCCCGGACTCGCGGTCCTCGGTGACGGCGGCGACCATCGCGTTCTTGACCCCGTCGATATCGTGCGGATTGACCAGGTAGGCCTGCTTGAGCTCGGCGGCGGCGCCCGCGAACTCGCTGAGCACCAGCGCGCCGTCCAGCCGGACTTTGCTGGCCACGTACTCCTTGGCCACCAGGTTCATACCGTCGCGCAGCGGCGTCACCAGCATGACGTCGGCCGCCACGAAGAACGCCGTGAGCTCCTCGCGGCCCACCGGGCGGTGCATGTAGTGCACCATGGGGCTGCCCACCTCGCCGTATTCGCCGTTGATGCGGCCCACCTGCTCCTCGATGGAGCGGCGCATGATGGCGTACTGCTCCACACGCTCGCGGCTGGGGGTGGCCAGCTGGACCATCACCGTGTCCGCAGGGTCCAGACGGTCCTCGTCGAGCAGCTCGCCGATGGCCCGCAGGCGCATGTCGATGCCCTTGGTGTAGTCCAGGCGGTCCACGCCCAGCATGATCACGCCGGGGTTGCCCAGCTGGGCGCGGATCTCCGCGGCCCGGTCCCGGACTGCGCGGCTGCGGGCCAGGCGGTCGATCTTGGACGAGTCGATGGAGATGGGGAAGG
>CAYVJJ010000105.1:0-8383 GCA_964451655.1 uncultured Mycobacteriaceae bacterium
TCCGTTGGAATCCGACGGAGATCGCCTACTCGCTCAACGATTCGGCCACGAAGGTGCTGCTGGTCGACGACGCGTTCGCCCCGGCGGCCGAGCCGCTGCGCGAGGCGTGCCCGTCACTGGAGGCGATCGTGTACTGCGGTGAGGGGGATACGCCGCCGGGGATGCTCTCGTATGAGCAGATGATCGAGGCCGCACGGCCGGCGGAGGATGCGCGTCGTTCTGGGGACGAGGTCGCCGGGATCTTCTACACCGGGGGCACGACGGGGTTCCCGAAGGGGGTCATGCTGAGTCATCGGAACATGGTGACCTCCGCCCTGGGCACCGTCGCCACCGGCGAACTGCTGTCCGGTGATGCGCGTTTCCTCCATGCCGCGCCGATGTTCCACCTGGCGGATCTGGCGGCCTGGGCGGGGCAGGTGATGAAGGGCGGACCGCACATCATGATCCCGTTCTTCGAGCCGAAGGCGATGCTGCAGGCGATCGAAAAGCACCGGCCCACGGACGTGCTCGTCGTGCCCACGATGCTGCAGCTGCTGGTCGATCACCCCGATGTGCCGGAGCACGACCTGTCCTCGATGGACCGGATCCTGTACGGCGGCTCCCCGATCGGTGAAGGCCTGGCCACGCGGACGCTGTCACTGTTCCCGGGGGTGCGCATGACACAGGCCTACGGGATGACCGAGGCGGCGCCGGTGGTGACGCTGCTGCTGCCCGACGACCATGCCGGCGCACGACTGCGCTCCGGTGGTCGGGCGGCACCGCACTCGGAGGTACGCGTGGTCGACAGTCAGGGAAGCCCCGTGGGCACAGGTGACGTCGGTGAGGTGTGCGTGCGGGGAGGGCACGTGATGCTCGGCTACTGGAACAATCCCGAGGAGACCGAGGCCGTCCTCCGCGACGGCTGGTACCACACCGGCGACCTGGGGTACCTGGATGCAGAGGGGTATCTGTACCTGGTCGACCGGCTCAAAGACATGATCGTCACCGGCGGGGAGAACGTGTACTCCGCCGAGGTCGAGAGCGCGTTGAGCAGGCATCCGGGGGTAGCGCAGTCGGCCGTGGTCGGTCTGCCGCATGGCAAATGGGGCGAGGTGGTGCACGCGTTCGTCGTGCGTTCCGCAGGCTCCGAGGCCGGGGAGGAGGAGCTGCGCTCGTTCTGCCGTGAGCGCATCGCCGGATACAAGGTGCCGCGGAGCATCTCGTTCATCGACGCGCTGCCGATGTCCGGTGCGGGCAAGATCCTCAAGCGCGAATTGCGCCGGGAGCACCTCGGGAGCGACTCATGAGCCGCGCGGGCGGCGTCGTGGACGGGGTGCCCGCAGCATCCGCGACGTTCGCCTCGACGGACCCGGCGACGGGGGACGTCATCGCCGAGTTCCCGGTCGACGACGCCGCGGCGGTGCAGGCGAAGGTCACGCTCGCGCGGGAGGCGTCTGCGTGGTGGCGGGAGCTGGGCTTCGGCGGCAGGGCCGAGCACCTGCGCAGATGGCGGGAACGCATCTGGGCGGACGTCGGGGACCTGTGCGGCCTCCTGCACCGCGAGAACGGTAAGACCAGGGACGATGCCCTTATCGAGGTGGTGCTCACGGTCGAGCACATGCGGTGGACGGAGCGCCACGCAGCGGCGGCCCTCCGTCCGGCCCGCCCCTCGCCGGGGCTGCTGTTCGCCAACTACTCCGCGCGCATCGAGTACGAGCCGTGCGGCGTCGTCGGCGTCGTCGGCCCGTGGAACTACCCGTTGTACTCGCTCAACAGTACGGCGGCGTACGCGCTCGCGGCGGGAAACACCGTGGTGATGAAGCCCAGCGAATACACGCCGTCCGTCGCCGCGCGCTACGTCGACGCCTTCTACGACGCGAATCCGGCCGCTCCCCGCGGAGTCCTGGAGATGACGACCGGGTTCGGCGACACGGGTGCGGCGCTGTGCACCGCGGGAGTCGACAAGGTCGGGTTCACCGGGTCGACGGGCACCGGCCGGAAGATCATAGAGCAGTGCGCGCGGACTCTCACGCCGATGCTGCTCGAGTGCGGAGGCAAGGACCCGGTGATCGTCGCGGACGACGCCGACATCGTGGCCGCGGCCCGGGCGATCGCATGGGGAGGCTTCGCGAACGCCGGCCAGACCTGCATCGGCGTCGAACGGGTCTATGTCGTCGCCTCGCGGAGGCAGGAGTTGTTGACAGCGCTGCAGCAGGAACTTTCCGGGATCCGTCCGGGCAGCGGTCCGGGCGCCGATTACGGTCCGATGACCATGCCCGGTCAGGCGGACGTGGTGAGGCGGCATGCCGAATCCGCAGGCCGTAGCGGTGGAACCTTCCTGCTGGGTGCCGCGGATTCGGTCGGCGAGCGGTATATCCGTCCCATCGTCGTCGTGGACGCGGCGGAGGATTGCGCAGCGGTGACCGAGGAGACGTTCGGGCCCATGATCACGGTGCGGACCGTCCGCGGCGTCGACGAGGCGGTCGCATCGGCCAACGCGGGCGAATACGGCCTGAGCGCATCGGTGTTCTCCAGACGGAGGGGGCAGGAGATCGCTGCGCGGTTGCGTGCGGGACAGGTATCGGTCAATGCGGTGATCGCCTTCGCGGGCATGGGCTCGGTGCCGATGGGCGGAGTCGGCGGCAGCGGTTTCGGGCGCGTGCACGGAGCGGACGGCCTTCGCGAGTTCACGCGTCCGCGGGCGGTGGTGGAGCAGCGTTTCGCGATCCCCGGCTTCGAGCTCCTCTCACTGCACCGGCGCCGGTACACCATGCCGCTGCTGCGATGGGCGGCCGGATTGCGTCACCGCGGCGGGTTCAGCCGTCGGCCGGTACGGGGCCGTCCCGCAGGAGCACCGGAACCAGATGTGCGCGTGCGAATCCGACGAGCTGCTCGTGAGTCTCGAGAGGCGTGACGGCCCGTGGGGTGAGGATGACGGAATGCACTACGCGCACGAGCACCTCGACCCGCGCCGCGAGGTCGTCCGACTCGGCGAACGCGTGGCCTGCGCCGGACGTCGCGAACATGGCGAGCGCGGCGTGGATCGCTGCCTGCAGGACGTCCTGACCGTCGAGAGTGATCTGTGGAAGCGCGTTCTCCCTGTCGAGCGTGACCATCCGGTTCCAGAGCGGGTGTTCGCGCATGAGACCGACGGTCGTGGCGAAGGCCTCGCTGATCAGCTCTTCCATGGTCCGGGCCTGGCGCGCTGCGGCCTCCACGTCGGCGATCAGCCGGGCCGCGCTCCGGGTGACGACCGCGCGCGCGACCTCGCCCCGGCCGCCGACGCGCCGGTAGACCGTCACCCTGCTCACCCCGGCTGCGCGGGCGATGTCGTTCAACGTGGTCAGCCGCACGCCGACGTCGGTGAACCGCTCCTCGGCGGCGTCGAGTATCCGCTCGACCTCGGGCGGGTCGGACGCGCCCGCACGCGTCGACCGGCCGGCGTTCGTCGATGGTGCTGGGCCTGTCGATGGTCCAGCGCCTGTCGATGAGCCGGCGCCTGTGGCGGGGGCGGGCTGCTGGGCGTGCTGGGGCATGCCACCACCTTACGGCCAGTGGAACCCGTGCGATCAGGGCCATGAAACATTGCTACGTGATATGTAACAGTGTAACTTTGCGCCAAGAGCGCCGTGGCGCATCGCAACCCCGAGGAGGTATCCATGGCCCCCCGTACGAAACCCCGCAGGTACGCGGACGAAGCGCTGGCCATCAACGCACGCGATGTCTCGTTCGACTGGGACGGGGTCCCGCTCGAATACATCCCCGGCGACTCCTACGCCACGCAGTTCTGGAACGTGATGCACATGGTGCTGCCGGAGGGTGAACGCGCCATGGCGGACGTGTTCGCGCGGGCACTCGAGGAGATCGACGATCCGCGACTCCACGAGGAGGTGGTCGGCTTCGTCGGCCAGGAGGCGATGCATGCCGGCTCGCACGAGGGCTTCCGCGACTATCTGGCGGCCAACGGGGTCGATGTGACCCCGATCATGGACCGCATCCGGTACATCGTGGACGGGATCTTCGGCGACCACGGCCTGCGCGGCCGCGCAGGGCGCCTGTGGTATCTGGAGCGCCTCGGGATCTATGCGGCGGCGGAGCACTACACCGCCGTCGTGGGCGAGTGGCTGCTGGACAATACGCCTTTCGACGAACGCGGCGTGGATCCGGTCATGCTCGACCTCCTGCGCTGGCACGGAGCCGAGGAGCTCGAACACCGCAGCGTCGCGTACGACGCGTTCCAGTATGTCGACGGCAGCTACGGGCGGCGCGTGCGCAGCGCGTTCATCGCGTTCCTGGGCTTGGCGATCCTATGGTTCTCGACAGCCAAGCGCCTCTACCACGACGATGCCGTGCGCAACAGCTCCAGCGACCGCAGGATCTGGTGGCCGCGCGCGTACCGGCGCGCGGCCCGCGCCCGGATGATCCCCACCGTCGCATTCCTCGCGCGGCAGATCCCGCCCTACCTCGACCCGCGATTCCACCCGTCCGGGATGGGCGACACCGGCAAGGCCGTGCGTTACCTCGCGAAGTCGCCCGCGGTCAGGGCGGCATCGTGAGCGCCCCGGTCCGGAGCGACGGGGGCGGGCACGCGCAGATGCCGGCCCCGTCACGCGCGCTCGGAACGGTCATGCGGATCTCAGACGCGTACTCGACGCTGGTCAGCAGCAGTCGGCTGGCCCCGGTGCTGTCCCGCTCGCACCCGGTCCGGCGCAGCGGTTACACGATGACGCTGCGCGTCGTGCAGAAGCGGGCCGAGGCCGACGGCGTCGTGTCCCTGCGCCTCGTCGCCCCCGACGGTTCGCCGCTCCCGGCCTGGACGCCCGGCGCCCACGTCGACGTCGTGCTCCCGTCGGGGACGAAGCGCCAGTACTCGCTGTGCGGAGCCCCCGCGGACCGCAGGCATTATCGGATCGCCGTACGCCGGATCCCCGACGGCCAGGGCTCGGTCGAGATCCACGACGGGCTCGACGAGGGCGACGCACTCACGGTCCAGGGCCCGCGGAACGCCTTCCGCGCGTCAGGCTCCGCCTCGCAGCTGTTCATCGCCGCAGGGATCGGCATCACACCGATCCTCCCGATGGCGCGTGCTGCGGCCGCGGAGGGCGGGGATTGGCGGCTGCTGTATCTGGGGCGCAGCCGGGAGACCATGCCGTTCCTCGGTGAAACGGCACAGCTCGACAGTCGCCGGGTCCGCATACTCCCCGATGACGAGACCGGCGGCGTCACCGCCGCGCAGTTACTCGAATTCGCAGAGGCGGACACCGATGTGCACGTATGCGGTCCGGCGCCTCTCATCGAGGCCGTCCGAGAGAGGATCCAGGATCTCCGCCCCGGGTGCGGTCTCCACTTCGAACGGTTTTCATCGCCGCCCGTAGTGGACGGCACACCGTTCGAGATCAGGCTCGCCCGGTCCGCGGCCACGGTGCGGGTGGCGTCGGACGAGTCGGCGCTCACGGCGATCCGCCGCGTGGTGCCGTCCGCCCCGTATTCGTGCCGACAGGGATTCTGCGGAACCTGCAAGGTCAAGGTCCTCCACGGCGACGTCGAGCACCGGGACAGCCGTCTGCTGCCCGGGGAGCGCGCCGATTCGATGCTCGTCTGCGTCTCGCGCTCCGCGGGCGGCCCCCTGGAGGTGGACCTGTGACCGGGACGAATCGGGACAGTACGCACGCGCTATCCGAACCCATCGAGGAGCGGCCCATCATGAGGATGCACGAGCATGAGCCCGCCGGTCGCCATGTCCGCGTGGCGATCATCGGTGCGGGCTTCGGCGGGGTGGGGGCCGCCATGCGGCTCAAGGAACGGGGCGTCGAGGATTTCGTGGTCATCGAGCGCGACGAGGAGATCGGGGGGACCTGGCAGGTCAATACCTATCCGGGGGCGCAGTGCGACATCCCGTCGATACTGTATTCGTTCTCCTTCGCACCGAATCCGCGGTGGACCCGGTTGTATCCGCTCCAGGAGGAGATCAAGGACTATCTGGACGCCTGTGCGGACGACTCCGGTCTGCGGCCGCATCTGCGTATGGGCACGGAGGTCGTCGATGCCCGGTGGGACGACGCCGCACAGCACTGGTGGATCGACACGACCGACGGCGTGCTGACCGCGGACATCCTCGTCGCCGCGATGGGGCCGTTCAGCGAGCCGGCAGTGCCCCGCCTTCCCGGGCTCGACACCTTCGAGGGCGATACCTACCACTCGGCGCAGTGGAACCACGACACGTCGACCCTCGACGGACGGCGGGTCGCGGTGATCGGCACCGGCGCGTCCGCGGTCCAGTTCATTCCGCGGATCCAGCCGGCAGCGGAGACCCTCACCGTCTTCCAACGCACGCCCACGTGGATCATGCCGCACCCGGACCGGCCGCTCGGCCCGGCGGTCCGGCGGCTCTTCTCCACCGTGCCGGCCGCGCAGCGCGGAACCCGGGCATTGCTCAACATCGCCTTCGAGACGATGACCTACGGACTGGTGCACCGCCCGAAGTCGATGCGCTTGGGCGCCGCGATCGGCAGATGGCACCTGCGGCGTCAGGTGGACGACCCGGGTCTGCGCGAGGCCCTGACGCCGCACTACTCATTCGGCTGCAAGCGCCCGACTTTCTCCAACGCCTACTACCCGGCGCTCGCCGCGCCGAACGCCGACGTGGTCACCTCCGGTATCGAGCGGATCGACAGGGACGCGATAGTCACGGCGGACGGCAGGCGTCATCCGGTGGACACGATCATCTTCGGGACGGGCTTCAACATCACAGGCAACAGCGCATTCTCCCGGCTCCGCGGACGCGACGGCCGCACGCTCGCCGATCAGTGGAGCGAGGACGATCAGAGCACCTACCTGGGCACCACCATCAGGAACTTCCCCAACATGGTCATGATCCTCGGACCGAACTCGGTGGTGTACACGTCCCAGGTCGTGACCATCGAGTCGCAGGTGGACCACCTGCTCGCAGCGCTCGACGTGCTCGAGGAGACGGGCGCCACCAGCTTCGAGGTGCGTGCCGATACGCAGGCCGACTTCGTCGAGTCGACGGACCGGAAGCTGGCCGGGTCGGTGTGGAACGTCGGGGGCTGCAGCAGCTATTACCTCAGTGCGTCAGGGCGCAACTTCACGTTCTGGCCGGGGCTGAATGCATCCTTCCGGCGGCGCATGCGGCGCTTCGATGCCGCCGACTACCGGTTGAGGACGGTGACCCCGGCGTATCCAGGTGCCGCAGCGGCGCACGCCGGGAAGGCGACGGTGCACTGATGGCGACGTTCACATTGCGCGACTCGGTCGCCGTCGTCACCGGAGGTGCGCAGGGCATCGGCCTCGAACTGGCGCGGCGGTTGGTGCACGGCGGAGCGCACGTCACCCTCATCGACACGGATGCGGACCGTCTGGAATCGGCGCGCGTGCCACTCGCACGGGACGGGATGACCGCCGGCCCCGGCACGGCCGATCCGGTGCATGTCATCGTCGCGGACGTGCGGGACAGACGGGCGATGGAGGACGCCGTCGAGGAGACGGCAGCGCGGTGGGGCCGGGTGGACTTGGTGGTCGCCAACGCCGGCGTCACGCCGCCGCCGGCGACGCTGCGCACCACTGATCCCGCCGAGTTCGACCGGGTCATCGACATCAATCTCACCGGTGCACTCAACACCGTTCTCCCGGCGCTGCCGGACATCATCCGGACCAAGGGGCACGTGGTCGTCGTGTCGTCGTCCGCCGCGTACTGCCCGGGCTTGGGCGGGGCGGCCTACATGGCGAGCAAGGCGGCGTCCGAGCAGCTCGGGCGTGCACTGCGGGTGGAGCTCGCACCCCACGGCGCCACCGCCTCGGTGGCGTACTTCGGATTCGTCGACACCGGTCTGGCGCGTGCGACGCTCGACGATGATCCGTTGGGTGCGCGTGTCGGCGACCTCCTCCCCTGGCCGATGAACCGGCGGGTCACACCGCAGCATGCGGCGGAGGTGGTGGTGCGGGGCATCCGGCGAAGGGCCCCCCGGACGACCACGCCACGGCTGTGGGGCGTCTACTCCGTGTTGCGGGGGATCGTGAACCCGATCATCGACGGGTGTCTCGTGCGCGACGGCAAGGTGCGGGAGTTGGTCATCGCCCTGGAGGGCCGACGGACGACCGCCGGCACGGAATCCGTGTGACACACTCGCGGCGCTCCGGACCGCGATCGTGACCTGGATTGAGCGTGACTCGACCGGTCGGCGTATGGCGTAGCAGCTCCGGACACCCTCGTGGGCGGTGCGATGCCGTGTTAATCGGAGCCCGCCTGAGCCGTTGGGGCCCATCGTCTTTCGATCCGCCCGAGCCTCCACACCAGTACTGCTGTCAACCACACTACGACGAACAGTGCTGCGATCGCGTATCCGGCATAGTCGAGATCGAGCCCCGCGATCCAGGCTAGTGGTCC
>CAYVJJ010000106.1:0-8304 GCA_964451655.1 uncultured Mycobacteriaceae bacterium
ACTACCCACCGGCCACGCCGCGCCGACGGCCTAACCCCCTGCTGACGGGCTCACCGCCGCTGACGGGCTCACCCCGCCGACGGGCTACGCCCTGCTGATGAACCCGAGCACGTCGTGGCGGGTGATGACACCGACGGGCTTGCCGTCCTCGATCACCATGAGCGCGTCGGTCTCCCCGAGCGCCTTGGTGGCCGAGTCCACCGGCTCGCCGGAGCCGATCAGCGGCAGCGCCGGCTCCATGTGCGCGGCCACCGAATCCGCCAGCTGCGCGCGGCCCTCGAACACGGCGCTGAGCAGCTCGCGCTCGGTGACGCTGCCCGCCACCTCGCCGGCCATGATCGGCGGCTCGGCCCCGACGACCGGCATCTGGGAGACGCCGTACTCGCGCAGGATCTCCACCGCGTCGCGCACCGTCTCCGAGGGGTGGGTGTGCACCAGGTCCGGCAGCTCGCCCGACTTGCCGCGCAACACGTCGCCGACGGTGGCCTTCTTCTCCTTGCCGTCAAGCGGCGTGCGCAGGAAGCCGTAGGACGCCATCCACTTGTCGTTGAAGATCTTCGACAGGTAGCCGCGGCCGCCGTCGGGCAGCAGCACGACGATGACCGCGTCGGGCCCCTCACGCCGCGCGACCTCGAGCGCCGCGACGACCACCATGCCGCAGCTGCCGCCGACCAGCAGCCCCTCTTCGCGGGCCAGGCGCCGGGTCATCTCGAACGAGTCCGCATCGGAGACCGCGATGATCTCGTCGGGGATCGCCGGGTCGTAGGCCTTGGGCCAGAAGTCCTCTCCCACACCTTCGACCAGGTAGGGCCGGCCGCTGCCGCCCGAGTACACCGACCCCTCCGGGTCCACGCCGACCACCTTCACGGCGCCGTCGGAGACCTCCTTGAGGTACCGGCCGGTGCCGGAGATGGTGCCGCCGGTGCCGACGCCGGCCACGAAGTGCGTGACCTTGCCCTCGGTGTCGCGCCAGATCTCCGGCCCGGTGGTCTCGTAGTGGCTGGCCGGGCCCGCCATGTTGGAGTACTGGTCCGGCTTCCAGCCGCCGGGGATCTCCTCCGCCAGCCGGTCCGAGACGCTGTAGTAGCTGTCCGGGTGCTCCGGCGGGACCGACGTGGGGCACACCACGACCTCCGCCCCGTACGCCTTGAGCACGTCGCGCTTGTCCTCGCTGACCTTGTCCGGGCACACGAACACGCACTGGTAGCCGCGCTGCTGGGCCACCAGGGCCAGGCCCACGCCGGTGTTGCCGGAGGTCGGCTCGACGATGGTGCCGCCGGGCTTGAGGAGACCGGATTTCTCCGCCTCCTCGATCATCTTGACCGCGATGCGGTCCTTGGAGCTGGAGCCCGGATTGAAGTACTCCATCTTGGCGGCGACGATGCCCTCGGTCCCCTCGGTGACCTTGTTGAGACGGACCAGAGGGGTGTCACCGATGAGATCGACCACGTGATCAGCAATGCGCATGTCCCTATGCTCCCAGATCGCCGATCAGGCGGCACCGGGGCGTCCGGGCGTAAGACGCCGCCCGCGCGGCGCGATAGATTCGATACGGCCGCTGCGCGCGGCCGGAGCAGTCCGTGGGAGGTGATGACCATCGTGGCAGTCCCGCGCCGATTAGCCACGAGCCGGGTGCCCACGGTCCGTCACGCGTCGGCCCTGGTGCCGTCGGGTCTGGCGGCCGTGTCCGTGAAGCCGTCGGACCTGAAACCCCCGGCCCTGTTGCCGCAGACCCGGTCCGCGCGGCGCCGCAGCGCCCTGATCACCGGCGCCAAGGTGGGAGTGGCCGCGCTCGGCTCGGGCGCAGGCATGGGGGCCGCCACCTGGGTGAGCTACAACTACCTGCAGGGCCAGGCGCGGGAGGCCCGCACGGCGATCGGCCGCCCCCGCGGCAGGCCGCCGCGCGCCGACGGCGTCTACTCCCCCGCCCCCGACGACGGGACCCTGCACCCGCCTGAGCGCTACGGCCGCGCGGACCTGCACCTGATGATCTTCGGCGACTCCACCGCCGCGGGGCTCGGCTGCACGGTGCCCGACGAGGTGCCCGGTGTGCTGCTGGCGCGCGGGCTGGCCGACGAGACCGGCCGGCGGGTGCGGCTGAGCACCAAGGCCATCGTGGGCGCCACGTCACGCGGGCTCGCCAGCCAGGTCGACGCCATGTTCATCGCCGGCGCACCGCCTGACGCGGCGGTCGTCCTGGTCGGGGCCAACGACGTCACCACCGCCCAGGCGCCCTACAAGGCCGCCGCCCGCTTGGGCGACGCCGTGCACCGTCTGCACGACAGCGGCGCGGCCGTCGTCGTCGGCACCTGCCCCGATCTCGGCGTGATCACCGCCATCCCGCAGCCACTGCGCAGCATCACCCGGCGGTGGGGGCTGCGGCTCGCGGCACTGCAGTCCTCCGCCGCGCGCGCCGCCGGCGGCACACCGGTGCCGCTCGCGGACCTGCTGGCCCCCGAGTTCCTCGCGGCCCCCGACACGCTGCTGTCGCCCGACCGCTTCCACCCGTCCGCCGCCGGCTACGCCCTGGCCGCCGAGCAGCTGCTCCCGGCGCTGTGCTCGGAGCTGGGCGTCTGGCACGGCGGCCCGCTCGCCGAGCTGCCCACGGTCTCCGCCGCCGCCGAGTCGCGCACCCCGACGGCGCGCCTGCGGCGGGGGTTCGACCGGCTGGCGCGACGGCTGCCCGCACTGGAGGCGCCCGGATCGTGAACGGCCCGCCGAACACCTCTTCGGGGCCGCGACCGCGGCACGTACTGTGAGGACCATGTCGTGCACCGCACCACCGGCTGCGCGATGCCCCCTCGGCGGCACACGACCGCCGACAGAGCAGTCCCCCTTCCGGGCCGCCCGCGGCCCGGCCACCACGCAAAGGAGTACTCATGCCTGAGGCAGTCATCGTGTCCGCGGTGCGGTCCCCCATCGGCCGCGCCGGCAAGGGTTCGCTCAAGGACGTCCGCCCCGACGACCTGGCCGCCCAGATGGTCAAGGCCGCGCTGGACAAGGTGCCCGAGCTGGACCCGGCCGACATCGAGGACCTGCACATGGGCTGCGGCCAGCCCGGCGGACAGTCCGGCTTCAACATCGGGCGCGTGGTGGCCACGCAGCTCGGGTTCGACCACCTGCCCGGCGTGACCGTCAACCGGTACTGCTCCTCCTCGCTGCAGACCACCCGCATGGCCATGCACGCCATCCGCGCCGGCGAGGGCGACGTGTTCATCTCCGCCGGCGTCGAGTCGGTGTCCAGCTTCACCACCGGCAACGCCGACGGCTGGCCGGACACCCACAACCCGCTGTTCGCCGACGCCGAGGCCCGCACCGCGAAGCTGGCCGAGGGCGGCACCCCCTGGTCGGACCCGCGCGACGAGGGCAAGCTGCCGGACATCTACATCGCGATGGGCCAGACCGCCGAGAACGTCGCCTCGCTCACCGGCATCTCCCGCGAGGACCAGGACCGCTGGGGCGTGCGCAGCCAGAACCGTGCCGAGGAGGCGATCGGCCGCGGCTTCTTCGAGCGCGAGATCACCCCGGTGACCCTGCCCGACGGCACCGTCGTCTCCACCGACGACGGCCCCCGGCCGGGCACCACCTACGAGAAGGTCTCCCAGCTCAAGCCGGTCTTCCGCCCCGACGGCTCGGTCACCGCCGGCAACGCCTGCCCGCTCAACGACGGCGCGTCCGCGCTGGTGGTCATGTCCGACACCAAGGCCAAGGAGCTGGGGCTCACCCCGCTGGCGCGCGTCGTCGCCACCGCCGCCACGGGCCTGTCCCCCGAGATCATGGGCCTGGGCCCCATCGAGGCCACCCGCAAGGTGCTCAAGACCGCGGGCATGCAGATCAGCGACATCGACCTGTTCGAGATCAACGAGGCGTTCGCCGTGCAGGTCCTCGAGTCGCAGCGCCGGCTCGGCATCGATGAGGACAAGCTCAACATCTCCGGCGGCGCCATCGCCCTGGGCCACCCGTTCGGCATGACCGGCGCCCGCATCACCAACACGCTGCTCAACAACCTGCGCGAGCAGGACAAGACCTTCGGCGTCGAGACGATGTGCGTCGGCGGCGGCCAGGGCATGGCGATGGTGCTCGAGCGCCTCAGCTGAGCCCGCTCAGGCGCCGCGCCCCGGCCTGGCGCGCTCCCCGGCCCGACGGCTCATCGCGGGCCACGGCCGATCACCGGGCGCTCTCCTCGGCTCGGCCAGCTCGTCGCGGTCCACGGCCGAGCCTGATCAGCGGGCGCCGCGCCCCGGCCGAGCCTGATCAGCGGGCGCCGTGCGGTGGGTTTCCTCCGGGATTCCGCCGCGCGGCGCCCGCTTTTCGTGTCGCACTCGTGGCCGGTCGCCGCGACCGGGGCTGGCCGAACTCCCTGCCCTGCAATCCGTGCGCCCTTTCCCGATCCGAGTGCCGCTTGCACAGCCGCGCCGCCTCCTCACCGCGATCCGAGTGCCGCTTGCGCCAGAAAACCCTGGTGAAACCGCTCTCGGATCGGGACTCGGCACTCGGATCGGGATTCGGCACTCGCATCCGCCGGTGCGCCCGCCGGGCCGCTCGCACGCCGCCGGGTTCACCGTCGCGCACCACCTTGGACCGCGCGCACCGGTTCACCGGCACTCCCACCGGCCCGCGCACCGATTGCCGGAAAACCGCCCCGATCCGCGCGTCGGTCTGTCATCCGCACGCCGGTTCACCATTTCCCGGAAAGCCCCGCGCACCGGTTATCGCGACACGCCGGGACGACTCGCGCGCAAAGTACAGATGAGCGGGCGGATCCGAGAGGCGTGCGCAGGATGCAGATCGGCGCGCGGCACCGTTGGCACCCACCACCGGCGCCGCTGCCCCGACGGCGGGCCAGCCCATCGCGCCGTCACCCACCACCGGCGCCGCTGCCTTGATGGCGGGCCAGCCCCACGCATCGCCGGCCACCACCGGCGACTCTCCACCGGCCAGTCCCACACACCCCCGAACGCGACGAATCCCCGCCCACGATGTCCGCGGACGGGGATTCGCCGAGCACGAGCACGCCCCGCCAGGGGCCGCGCCGTAAAGCTCTAGTCGCCTTGGAAGTAGCTCAGCAGGCGCAGGATCTCCAGGTACAGCCACACCAGCGTGACGGTGAGCCCGAACGAGACCGACCAGGCGGTCTTCTCGGGGGCTCCCATGCGGATGAGCTTGTCGGCCTCATCGAAGTCGATCAGGAAGCTCATGGCCGCGAGCCCGATGCACACCAGGCTGAAGATGATGGCGATGGGGCCGCCGTCGCGCAGGCCCAGGCCGCCGTCGATGAAGAAGCTCGCGATGAGGTTGACGACCATCAGCGCGAGCACGCCGAACAGTGCACCCACCACCATCTTGGTGAACTTGGGGGTGACGCGGATGGCGCCGGTCTTGTAGACGACGAGCATGCCGAAGAACACGCCGAAGGTGCCGACGACCGCCTGGATGATGATCGAGTTCCCGGGCACCTCGCCGCCGTTGAACGAGACATTGGCGAACACGAAGGATATGGCCCCGAGGAACACGCCCTCCACGGCCGCGTAGGCGAGCACGAGTGCGGGCCTGTCGGTGCGGCGGGTGAAGATGCCGAACATCGCGATGCCCAGGCCGATGAGCATGCCGCCGAAGGCGAGCGGCATCGCGAGCGAATCATTGTTCTGGACGAGGATGAACGAGATCACCGCCGCGATGGTGAGCACGCCCAGGGTGATGGCGGTCTTGGTGACGATGTCGTCGATCGTCATGGCCCGGCCGCTGGGGGCGGCCCGGTACTGCTCCGGCGCGGGCTGCCCCTGCTGCTGCCCGGCTACCGGCCCGCCCTGCGGGACACCGCCGAATCCACGGCCGGCCTGTGCTGCGCCGCCGCCGAAGGTGGCGTAGCGGCCGTACTCCTTGTCCAGGTTCTTGAACACGGGGTTGCTGCTTTGACGCACCGCGTTGGTCCCTCCTGTGATGGTTCACCGCGTCCGGCGCGGCGCAGTGCCGGGGGTCTCCGGCCTCTCAACTGGTCAACGTGCGCGGTCGGCATACAGTTCCCGCGCGGTAATCCAATGCGGTCTGAGCCTACCTACTCGACCGTCCGGATCACCACCGCAACCCGGTATTCCGGCAGCCCCGCGCACGCGCCCCCGCTGCACGTCACAATGGGGGCGGACGGATCACACGACGGGCCCGCGCGCCCGCTGAGCCGACGGAGGCCGTGATGTGCGGACGGTTCGCCACCACCATCACCGACCGGGAGATGCGGTCGCTGTTCGACGTGGACGAGGACGAGGTGGTGGGCGACGAGCTGCCGTCCTCCTACAACGTCGCCCCCACCCAGCCGGTGCGCATGGTGGTGGAGCGCCCTGCGCGTGAGGGCGAGTCCGGGGCCGTCCGCCAGATCCGCACCGCCCGCTGGGGGCTGGTGCCGTCCTGGGCGAAGGACCCGTCGATCGGCAACCGGCTGATCAACGCGCGCTCGGAGACCGTCACCACCAAGCCGTCGTTCCGCGCGGCCGCGAAGGCCCGCCGCACGATCATCCCCGCCGACGGCTACTACGAGTGGGAGAAGCGCGACGGGACGAAGGTGCCGCACTTCCTGCACCCGGACGACGGGGTGCTGGCGATGGCCGGGCTCTACGAGATGTGGCGGGACCCGTCCAAGTCCGAGGACGATCCGGACCGGTGGCTGTGGTCCGCCACTATCCTCACCCGGCCCGCGACCGACGAACTGGGGAGGATCCACGACCGCTGCCCGGTGGTGCTGCCGCCGGAGTTCCGCGACCCGTGGCTGGACGCGGGTCTGTCGGACAAGGCCGACGTGGAGGCGCTCCTCGCATCGGTCCCCGATCCGCGCCTGGCGACCTACGAGGTGTCCACCGCCGTGAACAGTCCGCGCAACAACAACCCGGACCTGCTCTCCCCCGTGTGACGCTGCGGCAGTCGTGTAAGGCTGCGGCAGTCGTGCGAGGCTGCGGCAGTACGGCCCGCACCCCGGGAAACCGCAGTGCCCCCAGTCGGACTCGAACCGACACTGCGCGGATTTTAAGTCCGCTGCCTCTGCCAATTGGGCTATGGGGGCGGGCGCCATCGGCGCGGTCGCGGGCGCTCGGCAGCCGGGCCGGGCATCGGGTCCTGCGCGACAGCCGAACCCGCGGCACGGCACCGTGCAGCCTATCGCGCCGCGGCGTCCCCGGGGCCGTCCGACAGTCCGCTCCGTTCGACGCACAGCCGGTCCACCAGGTCCAGCACGCGCACCGCGTGGGAGAGGTCGTGGAAGGCGATGGGCTCGTCGAGCAGCACGATGTCGGTGCCCTGGGCGAGGGTCATCGAGATCCACACGCGCTACGCGCTGGCGCTGACCGCCGGAGAGCGCGTCGATGCGCCGCTCGGCCAGGCCGGAGATCCCGGTCATGCGCAGCACCGCGGCCACCTGCTGCTGGTCGCCGCCGGACCACTGGCGCGCCCAGCACTAGTGCGGCTGCCGGACGCGGCTGACCAGATCGCCGATGATGAGCACTTCCGGCGCGACGGGTGACTGCGGCAGCAACTCCAGCACCCGCGCACTGCCCTGCACCCCGCGCACCGGTTCGCCGGCATTCCCACCGGCCCCGGCACTGATTGCCCGACAATCGCCCCGATCCGCGCCTCGGTCTGTCATCCGCCCGCCGGTTCACCGTTTCCCGGAGGGCCCCGCGCACCGGTTATCGCGACACGCCGGGACGACACGCGCGCAAAGTACAGATGGACGGGCGGATCCGAGATGCACGCGCACGATGCCGATCGGCGCGCGGCGCCGCCGCACCGACAGCCGCCCAGCCCGACGTGCCAGCGGCCACGCACAGCCGTGGTGCGCCCGCCGCACGAACCACAGTCCGGCCTGCTCGTCCGCCAGCCGTACGCTGTTTCCGTGCACCGGCACATCCTTTGCGGTGACGGATGCCCAGCCGGATAATGAACTTGTTAGGCTAGCGTAGCCTAATGCCTTCCTCAGGCCGTTCGGTGCCACTCACCCAGCGAGTGCCGAGCAGCCCACGCATGTCCGATGACCCGGCGCCGCGCGGCACGGCCGACGCCGTCTCGGGCGACGGCGCCCATGCGTCTGCGAGGCCGTGCGGCTCCGCCGGGGAGACCGCCGCTGTGCGCGAGTTGCGTACGCTCGCGAAGGAATTGGGTGTGCCCCGAGCCCTAGTGGACGCCACGGGGTACTGGCGGGCCCAGGCTGCGGGTGCTGCAGGAGCGCACCGCCGAGGCCCTCGAGGCACGCACGCGCTACGCCCGCGCATCCGCCGACGTCGAGACATCCAGGAGGACACGACCGTGACCGCTCCACAG
>CAYVJJ010000107.1:0-8257 GCA_964451655.1 uncultured Mycobacteriaceae bacterium
GGCGGCGGAGGAGGGGCGCATCAGCCTGTGAAGTCCCTGCAGCCTCTGCAGCCTCCGACGCCGCGGAAGCGCAGGCGCGTCTGAAGTCACTGCACGTCTGACGTCACTGCGCGGTTGCAGGCACTGCACGTCCGGCGGGCGGCCGCGTCCGCGCCGCGGCCCCGCGCCGCGGGTTAGTCTCGGCTCGTGTTCACTGAGTCGCAGCGTTCGGCCATCGAGCCCTTCCACGTCATGGACGTCCTCAAGGCGGCGGGGGAACGGGCCCGCACGCACGGGGACCTGGTGAGCCTGGCCGCGGGCCAACCGTCCACGCCCGCGCCCTCGCCGGTGCTGGCGGCGGCGCGGCAGGCGCTGGGATCGCACGTTCTGGGCTACACGGAGGCGACCGGGATCCGGGAGCTGCGCGATGCCATCGCCCGCCACCACCACGAGCGTTCCGGGGTGGCGGTGGATCCGGACGAGGTCGTCGTCACCACCGGCTCGTCGGGCGGGTTCACGCTGGTCTTCCTGGCCGCGTTCGACGCCGGCGACACCGTGGTCATGGCCCGCCCGGGGTACCCCGCCTACCGCAACACCCTGGCGGCACTCGGGTGCCGCGTGGAGGAGATCGACTGCGGCGCCGACTCGCGCTTCCAGCCCACCGTGGAGATGCTCGAGGAACACACCCGCCGTGCGGGCGCCCCGCCGAGCGGGCTCATCGTCGCGAGCCCGTCCAATCCCACCGGCACCGTGATCGACCCGGAGGAGCTCGCGGGACTGGCGCGCTGGTGCGAGGAGCACGGCACCCTGCTGATCTCCGATGAGATCTACCACGGCATAGAGTTCGCCGGGCTCGATAGCGACGCGACCCGGACGGACGCGGCGGGCGGGACGGTGCCGCGCACCGCGTGCGCATGGCAGACCTCCCGCGCGGCGGTGGTGATGGGCTCGGTGTCCAAGTACTTCTCGATGACCGGCTGGCGCCTGGGGTGGATGCTGGTCCCCCGGCCGCTGCTCCGGGCGGTGGACCGGCTCACCGGCAACCTGAACATCTGCCCGCCCGTTCTGTCGCAGGTGGCGGGAGTGCATGCCTTCACCGCGGAGTCGCGTGCGGAACTCGACGGGCACGTGCGCCGGTACGCCCGCAACCGGGCGCTGCTGCTGGACCGGCTGCCGCGCCTCGGCATCGACGACCTCGCGCCCGCGGACGGCGCCTTCTACGTGTATGCGGACATCGGACACCTGACCGACGACTCGCTGCAGTGGTGCACGCGTCTGCTGCAGGACACCGGGGTGGCGGTGACCCCGGGCGTGGATTTCGACACACGTCGCGGCGGCCGCACCGTCCGCATGAGCTTCGCCGGGGCCGAGGACGAGATCGCGGAGGCCCTGGACAGGATGGCGCGTCATCTGCCCGGCAGCGCCTGATCTGCCCGGCAGCGCCTGAGCGGCCGGGGTGCCGCGCCCGTACGCACCCCGGTGGACAGCGGGCCGGGACCCCGCATGAGCGAGTGGAGCAGCCGGTGGGCCGGCGCGGATTATGACACCATTGCGCCATGCGCACCGCGGCCACCAGCAAGGGCGAGCAGCGGCGTCGGAACATCGTCGACGCCGCCGTCGAGTTGCTGCGCGAGGGCGGCATCAGCGCCATCCGGCACCGGGCGGTCGCGGAGCGGGCCGGGGTACCGCTGTCCGCCACCACCTACTACTTCAAGTCCATCGACGACCTGGTGGCCAGCGCCATCGAGCGCTGCTCGATCTACGAGCACGAGCGGATGCAGGAGCTCGTCGACCACATCACGGTCCGCCGCCGCGGGCGGCACGCCACCGCCGACCTGCTCGTCGGACTGTTCGTCACGCCGGGCGGCGAGATCGACCGGGACATGCTGGTCGCGCGGTACGAGCGCCTCACCGGCTCCGCCCGGTTCGAACCGCTGCGCGAGTTGCAGCACAGCCTCGCGGGGCCGTACGTGCGGATGCTCGCCGAGGTGCTCCGCAAGTGCCGGCGCCGATCCGACCGCACCGGCATGATCAACCTCACCGCGCTCGTCAACGGGGCCATCCTGGTGGGGCTGCTGGACACGTCGGTCGACATGCGCGCGTTGACGCGGGACGCGCTGGTTCCGGTGCTCGACATCTACGCCCCGCCGCTGCCCGACGGGCGCGGCGGAGCAGGCGAAGGGGCGGGCGGCGCGGACGCGTGGCCGGCTGCGTCAGGACCCGCATGATCCGCCGTATCCGGACCCGCATAATGGAGCCGTGGCCGATTCGACGCACAGCACCCCCGCAGACCCCGTTACCGCCGACACCCCGCGCCCCGTGGTCGCGAACGTCCTCGCCCAGCGCTACGCCGGTGATGAGCTGATCGGCCTGTGGTCGGCCGAACGCAAGATCATCACCGAGAGGCGGCTGTGGCTGGCCGTGCTGCGCGCGCAGGCCGACCTGGGGATCGAGGTCCCGGCCGGTGCGGTGGAGGACTACGAGCGGGTGCTCGGGCAGGTGGACCTGGACTCGATCGCCGCGCGTGAACGGGTCACCCGCCACGATGTGAAGGCGCGCATCGAGGAGTTCAACGCGCTGGCCGGTCACGAGCAGATCCACAAGGGCATGACCAGCCGCGACCTGACCGAGAACGTCGAGCAGCTGCAGGTGCGCGACTCGCTCGAACACGTCCACCGGCGCGGCATCGCTGTCGCGGCCCGCCTGGCCGAACGCGCCGCGCAGTACTCGGAGCTGGTGATGGCCGGGCGCAGTCACAATGTCGCGGCGCAGGCGACCACGCTGGGCAAGCGGTTCGCGTCCGCGGCCGACGAGCTGCTGCTGGCGCTCACCCGCCTGCGCGAGGTGATCGACCGCTACCCGCTGCGCGGTATCAAGGGCCCCATGGGGACGGCGCAGGACATGCTGGACCTGCTGGGGGGCGACCCGGACAAGCTCGCGCAGCTCGAGGGGCGGGTGGCGGATCACCTGGGCTTCGCGCACGTGTTCACCAGCGTCGGGCAGGTGTATCCGCGCTCGCTGGACCACGACGCGCTGTCCGCGCTGGTGCAGGTGGCGGCCGGGCCGTCGTCGTTGGCCCACACCATCCGGCTGATGGCGGGGCACGAGCTGGTCACCGAGGGGTTCCAGCCCGGCCAGGTGGGGTCGTCGGCCATGCCGCACAAGATGAACACGCGCTCGTGCGAGCGGGTGAACGGCCTGCAGGTGGTCCTGCGGGGCTACGCGTCGATGGCGGCCGAATTGGCCGGGGCGCAGTGGAACGAGGGCGACGTGTTCTGCTCGGTGGTGCGGCGTGTGGCGCTGCCGGACGCGTTCTTCGCCATCGACGGGCTCTTCGAGACCTTCCTGACGGTGCTCGGCGAGTTCGGCGCCTACCCGGCGGTGATCGCCAAGGAGCTCGACCGCTACCTGCCGTTCCTGGCCACCACCAAGATCCTCATGGCCGCGGTGCGGGCCGGGGTGGGGCGCGAGACCGCGCACGAGGTCATCAAGGAGCACGCGGTGGCGGTGGCGCTGGCGATGCGCGAGCAGGGGCGCGAGCCGGATCTGCTCGCCCGGCTGGCCGAGGATCCGCGCATCCCGCTGGACCGCGGGGCGCTGGAGGCGGCGCTGGAGGACAAGACCGCGTTCATCGGCGCGGCCGGCGCGCAGACCGCCGACGTGGTCTCCAGGGTGCGGAAACTGGTCGATGCGGACCCCGAGGCCGCCGCCTACGCCCCGGGATCCATCCTTTAGCGGATAGGCTGTACTACTGTGCGTCCTACACTCTCTGACTACAAGCACTTGAGTACCGGCAAGGTCCGGGAGCTCTACGAGATCGACGAGAAGACCATGCTCATGGTCGCCTCGGACCGTATCTCCGCGTACGACCACATCCTGGCCACGCCCATCCCGGACAAGGGCCGGGTGCTCACGGCGATGAGCGTGTTCTTCTTCGACCGCCTGTCGGTCCCCAACCACCTGGCCGGGGACGTCGAGGACGAGCGCATCCCGGAGGAACTGCTGGGCCGCGCGCTCGTGGTGAACCGGCTCGAGATGCTGCCCGTCGAGTGCGTGGCGCGCGGTTTCCTCACGGGTTCCGGGCTGGCCGACTACACGGCCACAGGGGCGGTGTGCGGGGTGCCGCTGCCGGAGGGTCTCGTCGAGGCCAGCCGGCTGCCGGAACCCATCTTCACCCCCGCCCGCAAGGCCGACGCCGGCGGCCATGACGAGAACATCACCTTCGACCAGGTGGTGGATTTGGTCGGCACCGATGTCGCGGTGAAGCTGCGCGACGACACCATCGACATCTACTCGCGCGCGTCGATGATCACCTACGACCGCGGCCTGCTGCTGGCGGACACCAAGTTCGAGTTCGGCGTGGACCCGGGCGGCAACCTCGTGCTGGCGGACGAGGTGCTCACCGCGGACTCCTCGCGGTTCTGGCCGGTCGAGGGGTACGCGGAGGGGCGTGCCCAGCCCAGCTACGACAAGCAGTACGTGCGTGATTGGCTCACCTCCGAGGAATCCGGCTGGGACCGCGGCTCGGACACGCCGCCCCCGCCGCTGCCCGACGACGTCGTCACGGCCACCCGCAACCGCTACATCGAGGCCTACGAGCGTCTCAGCGGGTTCTCCTTCGACGACTGGCCGGGCGGGCGTTGACGGGCGCCCCGCGGCCGCCGGCCGCCGCGCGCCGCCCCGTTGAGCGCGCCCACCACGGCGACGTGTTCGTCGACGACTACGAGTGGCTGCGCGACAAGGATGCGCCGGAGGTCCGCGCCCATCTGGAAGCGGAGAACGAGTACACGGCGTCACGGACTGCGGGGCTGACGCCGCTGCGGGATGCGGTGTTCGAGGAGATCCGCGCGCGCGTGCAGGAGACGGACCTGTCGGTGCCGGTGCGCGACGGCGACTGGTGGTATTACGGCCGCACCGTGGAAGGTAAGCAGTACGGTCTGCAGTGCCGGGCTCCCGCCGCGGCCGACGACCGGACCCCGCCCGCGCTGAACGCCGCCGCACCCGTGCCGGGCGAGCAGGTGCTGCTGGACGGGAACGCCGAGGCCGAGGGGCACGAGTTCTTCGCGCTCGGCAGCTTCAGCATCTCCGACGACGGCACGCTGCTGGCCTACGCGGTGGACACGAAGGGCGACGAGCGCTACTCGCTGCGCATCAGGGACCTGCGCACCGGCAGGCTGCTGGGCGACGAGATCCCGGGGACGTTCCCGGGCGCCGTGTTCTCCCCGGACGGCCGGCACGTGTTCTACCCGACGGTGGACGAGGCGTGGCGCCCCGACACCGTCTGGCGCCACCGCGTGGGCACCGGCCGCGACGAGGACGTGCGGGTGTTCACCGAGCCGGACGAGCGGTACTGGGTGGGCGTGGGCGTCACCCGCAGCCGCAAGTACGTGGTGATCGAGCTGGGCTCCAAGATCACCTCCGAGTCCTGGATCCTCGACGCGGACGACCCGGGCGGGGAGTTCCGTGTGGTGCTGCCGCGGCGCGAGGGCGTCGAGTACGAGATCGACCACGCGGTGGCGGGCGGCGAGGACCGGCTGCTGATCCTGCACAACGACGGTGCCGAGAACTTCGCGCTGGCCTGGGCGCCGGCGGGCGAGCCGGCGCGGCTCACCGAGGTGCTCGCGCACCGCGCGGACGTGCGCCTCGAACAGGTGGACGCGTTCGCCGGGCACATCGCCGTGGGCTACCGCAGCGGGGCGATCCCGCGCGTCGGAGTGATGCCGGTGACCGCGGACGGATTCGGGCCGATGCGGGAGATCGACTTCGGCGAGGAGCTGTACTCGGCGGGGATCGGCGCCACCCCCGAGTGGGAGTCGCCGCTGCTGCGGCTGGGCCAGACCTCGTTCATCACCCCGCCGCGGGTGTACGACTACGAGTTCGCCACCGGCGCCCTGCATCTGCGCAAGGAGCAGGAGGTGCTGCCGGACCCGTCGGGCCGCAGGTTCGATCCGGCCGACTACGAGCAACGGCGCGAGTGGGCCACCGCCGACGACGGCACGCGGATCCCCCTGTCGATCATCCGGAGGGCGCCCGGCCCGGACGCCCCCGAGGCACCCGCGCCGACGCTGCTCTACGGTTACGGGTCCTACGAGATCAGCGTGGACCCCGAATTCTCCATCGCCCGGCTGTCGCTGCTCGACCGCGGCATGACCTACGTGGTGGCGCACGTGCGCGGCGGCGGCGAGATGGGGCGGCACTGGTATGAGCAGGGCAAGACGCTCTCCAAACGCAACACCTTCACCGACTTCATCGCGTGCGCACGGCATGTGGTGGACACCGGGGTGACCACCCCGGAGCGGTTGGTCGCCGAGGGCGGGAGTGCCGGCGGCCTGCTGATGGGGGCCGTGGCCAACCTGGCGCCCGAGATGTTCGCGGGGATCCTGGCGGTGGTGCCGTTCGTGGATCCGCTCACCTCCATCCTGGACCCGTCGCTGCCGCTCACCGTCATCGAGTGGGACGAGTGGGGCGACCCGCTCCATGATCCCGAGGTCTACCGCTACATGAAGACCTATGCGCCCTACGAGAACGTCGATGCGCGCCGGTACCCGGCGATCCTGGCGGTCACCAGCATCAACGACACCCGGGTGCTGTATGTGGAGCCGGCCAAGTGGGTGGCCCGTCTGCGTGCGGTCACCGATGCCGCCGTTTCGGAGAGGATCCTGCTCAGGACCGAGATGGCAGCGGGGCACGGCGGTGTGAGCGGGCGCTACGACCGGTGGCGCCAGACGGCCTTCGAGTACGCCTGGGTGCTGGCGACCTCGGGCGCCGCGCACGACTGAACCCGGGGCCGGTCACCGGTCACCTGATCCGAGAGCCGGGTGCCGATCCGAGTGCGCGATCACGCTCTCGGACGGCGAAACGGGTCTCGGGCCGGCCGCGGCTTACGGGCCGGATGCCGCAGGTGTCAGCGGAATCCGGCGTCCCGGAGGATCGCGCGGCCCTTCTCGCCGGTGACGAGGTCGACGAAGTCCCGCGCCTGCCCGGACCGGTCGTCCGCACCGTTGAGCACCGCGATCGGATAGTGGTTGACGGCGCTGCCGGACTCGGGGAAGTCGACGGTGTCCACCTTGCCGCCGGCCGACTGCGCATCGGTCACGTACACCAGGCCCGCGTCCGCCTGCCCGGCGATCACCTTGCCCAGCACGTCGGTCACGCTGTTCTCCTCGCTCACGGGGGACAGCCGTATGCCCGTGGAGTCCTCGATGCGGGTCGTCGCGTTCCCGCACGGCACCTCGGGGGCGCACACGACCACGTCGGTGCCGGGCGCGGCGAGGTCCGCGAACGAGGACACGCCGGCGGGGTTCCCGGGCGGGGTGACGATGGTGAGCACGTTGGCGGTGAAGTCGACCGGATCGCCGTCGACGACGCCGGTCGAGACCGCCTGGTGCATGACGTCCTCGTTGGCGGAGGCGAACACGTCCGCGTCGGCGCCGGAGGCGATCTGCTGCTCGAGCGTGTTGGAACCGCCGAACGAGAACGTGATGTGCCGCCCGGGGTACTGCTGCTCGTACGCCTGGCCGATCTGCGTGAACGTGTCCTTGAGGGAGGCCGCCGCGTAGACGGTCAGGTCGTCGGACCCGCCCGAGCCTCCCGCGCCGCACGCCGAGACGGCGAGCCCGAGCCCGAGGGCCGCGATCACCGCCGTGAACCTGCCCCGTGCGCCGATCATTGCTTCTCCTCGCCGGCTTCCGGGGCCGTCGGCGTCTCGACGATGACGTTGGTGGACTTCACGACGGCGACGGCGAGGCTTCCGGGTTCGAGGCCGAGCTCACGGGCGGAGTCCGAGCTGATCAGCGAGACCACGGCGTGCGGTCCGCACTGGATCTCCACCTGCGCCATCACCCCGTCGGTCTTCACCTCGGTCACCAGCCCCACGAGCCGGTTCCGCGCCGAGCGCCCGACGGTGGACGGGTCCTGCGCGGAGGCGGAGTGCTCGCGGGCATACCGGGCGAGCGCGGGGCCGTCGATCATCGTCACGCCGCCGCCGGGGCTGCGGGCGGGCAGGGTGCCGGCGTCGACGAGGCGGCGCACGGTGTCGGTGCTGACGCCGAGGAGGTCCGCCGCATGACGGACACGGTATTCAGGCATGCGCCTATCCAAGCGCATATCAGACGCAAATGCGACATTATGTGGGGAAAGTCGACAACGTGCGGAGAAGATGATGCTTCTGCACCTATGGGAGCGGAGGCCCCGCTGCGCGCGCCGGTGCCGGTAGCGTGGGGCCATGAGCGGAAACGATCTGAGGAACCTGCCCGTCCACACCCTGTCCGGCGAGCCG
>CAYVJJ010000108.1:0-8254 GCA_964451655.1 uncultured Mycobacteriaceae bacterium
TCGTACGGGTGCGGCCGCAGGTTCATCGGACCGATCTCATCGTCGCGCTTGAGCTCGATCCACTTCTCGATCAGGTCGGAGGTGAACACGCCGCCCTCGGTGAGGTAGTCGTGGTCGCGCTCGAGGTTGTCGATGACGGCCTCCAGCGAGGTGGGGGCCTGCGGGACGCCGGCCGCCTCCTCCGGCGGGAGCTCGTAGAGGTCCTTGTCGATGGGCTCGGCCGGCTCCATCTTGTTGCGGATGCCGTCGAGGCCCGCCATCATCATGGCCGCGAACGCCAGGTACGGGTTGCCGGACGAGTCGGGGGATCGGAATTCGATGCGCTTGGCCTTGGGGCTGTTGCCCGTGACGGGGATGCGCACGCATGCGGAACGGTTGCGCTGCGAATACACCAGATTGATGGGGGCCTCGTATCCCGGGACCAGGCGCTTGTAGGAATTGACGGTGGGATTGGTGAACGCCAGCAGCGACGGCGCGTGGTGCAGGATGCCGCCGATGTAGTAGCGCGCGATGTCGGAAAGCCCGCCGTAGCCGGACTCGTCGTAGAACAGCGGCTCACCGTCCTTCCACAGCGACTGGTGCGCGTGCATCCCCGAGCCGTTGTCGCCGTAGAGGGGCTTCGGCATGAAGGTGACCGTCTTGCCGTGCTGATGCGCGGTGTTCTTGATGATGTACTTGAACTGCATCAGTTCGTCCGCAGCGTGCAGCAGGGTGTTGAACTTGTAGTTGATCTCCTGCTGGCCGCCGGTGCCGACCTCGTGATGCAGGCGCTCGAGCTCGAAACCTGCGTCCGTGAGGTTGGTCGACATCGCGTCGCGCAGATCGACGGTGTGGTCATAGGGGGCGACCGGGAAGTACCCGCCCTTGACCCGGATCTTGTTGCCCAGGTTCGGGCTGCCGTCGCGCTCGGCGGACCGGCCGGTGTTCCAGCGGCCCTCGATCGAGTCGACCTCGTAGAAGCTGCCGTTGACCGACGAGTCGAAGCGCACGGAGTCGAAGATGTAGAACTCGGCCTCGGCGCCGAAGAAACAGGTGTCCGCGATGCCGGTGCTGCGGAGATAGTCCTCAGCCTTGCGCGCCACGTTGCGGGGGTCGCGGCTGTAGGCCTCGCGGGTGAACGGGTCATGCACGAAGAAGTTCATGTTCAGGGTCTTCGCGCTGCGGAACTGGTCCACCGTCGCCGTGGTGACATCCGGGAACAGCTGCATGTCGGACTCGTGGATCGACTGGAATCCGCGCACCGACGATCCGTCGAAGGCGAGCCCGTCCTCGAAGATGTCGTGGCTGAATGCGGCGGCCGGGATGGAGAAGTGCTGCATGACCCCCGGGACGTCGCAGAAGCGGATGTCGACGTACTCGACGTTCTCGTCACGGATATAGGCGAGTACCTGCTCGGCAGTAGTGAACACTGAATAAGACTCCTTGGTCAGCACCCGCCGATTCGCCAGGCGGGTTTACGCGGCTCACGGTAGTGGGGCGGTGTTGCCCGACCGTCAACCTCATGTTGCGCCGGTGTTACACGATACCCGGGTCCGGGCGGGCCGACCGCGCGTCGCCGCAGGACCGACCGCGCGGCACCCTGACCGTGGCCGGCGGGCGGGCACCCGGACCCCGGCTGAAGGCGCGGTGTGGCGCCGTCCTGCGGTTACGTATCCTGGTAGCCATGCGTCGAATGACCGGATCCTGGCTGTCGGGCCCCGCGGCGGCCCTTCCCAAAGGCGAGGACGGGAGCGTCGAGAAGTACCGCGGCGAGCGGCTGGGCCTGCCGGAATCCGGCCCCCGCGCGATCGCCGGCACCGGCCGCAAGGTCGCCGGACTGCTGATCGACTGGCTGCTCTGCTACGGGGTCTCGGCGTTTCTGCTGACGTTCGTCCCCTTCGCCGGCGGCCCGGCCACCGCGGGCGTCGTCGTGTGGGCGTTGGTGAGCATCGTCAGCGTGTGGCTTTTCGCCGCGACCCCCGGCCAGACGGCGATGGGCCTGGGTGTCGCAAGGGTGGATGCGGAGGCGCCGGTCGGCCTTCCGCGCGCGTTCTTCCGCGTGCTGCTGACCTTCTTCATCCTGCCGCCGCTGGTCATGGACCAGGACGGCCGCGGCCTGCACGACCGGGCCACCCAGACGGTCGTCATCTTCTCCCGCTGACGCCGCTCCGCCCGCCGCTGCTCCGCGGAGGCGTCGTCAGCGGCGGCGGACCGTGCGCTGGATGCCGCGCTGCTTGGCGCCGTTGGGAAGCGGGCCCTTGGGCATCGACGCGCCCGCACCACCCTTCTTCTGCAGCGCCGTCATGCGCGCTTCGATGGTGTCGAGCGTCTTGGTGTCGATGTTCTTGGGGAGCCGCGTGATCCGGCGCTGCAGCTTCGCAAGGGGGACCTGGTCCTCCTCGTTGCCCACCATGAACTCGTAGATGGGGGTATCGCCGATCAGGCGCGCGGCGCGCTTCTTCTCCTGCGACATCAACGGCTTGACCCGGTGCGGCGCGCCCTCGCCCACCAGGATGACCCCGGGGCGGCCGACGACGCGGTGCACGGCGTCGAGCTGGGTGGTGGCGGCGACGGCGTTCGACACCCGCCAGGCGCCCTTGAGGTTCTCCAACACCCACGCGGCAGCACCGGCCTGACCGTCGGCCTTGCGGTAGACGTTCTTCTGCACCCGCCGGCCGAAGACGATGAACGCCAGCAGGGCACCGAGGATGATCCCCAGCACCAGGGCCGCCCACCAGGCGATGCCCACCAGGAAACTGAGCCCCACCAGCACGCCGGCGGTGACCACCAGGGTGCCGATCATCAGCGGCAGGAGGGCCTTGTCCTCCTTGCGCTGCATCTGGAACGCCTGCCAGATCTGTGTGCGGCGCTCCTTGGACGCGGCGCGGGACGCCGCCTTCGCCGCCTTGCGTTCTTCCTTGGTGGGTTTGCCCTTCGCCATACTCCTCAGGATACGGGGCACCACGGTGCGGTGCGCCGCGCACCCGCGGCGCACCGCACGGAGCCGCGGCGGCCCGGGCCGGAGGCTATCCGCCGGCGTTCATCCGCGACAGGACAGAGCCGGCCTCCTGCCAGGTGCTGCCGGAATCCGCGAGGTGCGCGAGGTTGTCCGGCAACGATTCGCCGCGCTCGCGCACAGCCTGCGCATACAGCCGGCCCGCGCGGTAGGACGAGCGCACCAGCGGGCCCGCGAGTACCCCCGAGAAGCCCATTCCGCGGGCGATGTCGGAGAGCTCGACGAACTCTTGCGGCTTGACCCACCGGTCGATCGGATGATGCAGGGCCGAGGGGCGCAGGTACTGGGTGATGGTGAGGATCTCGCAGCCCGCGTCCCGCAGCGCCTGCATCGATTCGATGATCTCCTCGGTGGTCTCCCCCATGCCGAGGATCAGGTTGGACTTGGTGACCAGCCCCGCCTCGCGCGCGGCGGTGAGCACATCGAGGCTGCGCTGATAGCGGAACGCAGGCCGGATCCGCTTGAAGATCCGGGGCACGGTCTCCAGGTTGTGGGCCAGCACCTCGGGGCGTGCGTCGAACACCGCCTGCAGCGCGTCCGGGTCACCCTGGAAATCGTCGATGAGCAGTTCGACGCCGGTGTCCGGGTTGAGCTCGTGGATTTTGCGGCACGTCTCGGCGTAGATCCAGCTGGCGCCGTCCGGAAGGTCGTCGCGGGCGACACCGGTCACCGTCGAATAGCGCAGGCCCATCGACCGCACCGACTCCGCGACGCGCCGCGGCTCGTCGGTGTCGAGCGGCTGGGGCTTGCCGGTGTGTATCTGGCAGAAGTCGCAGCGCCGGGTGCACTGGTCGCCGCCGACGAGGAACGTCGCCTCGCGGTCCTCCCAGCACTCGTAGATGTTGGGGCAGCCGGCTTCCTCGCACACGGTGTGCAGCGATTCGTTCCGTACCAGGTTCTTGAGTTCGGTGTACTCGGGACCCATGTGTGCACGGGTCTTGATCCACTCCGGCTTGCGCTCGATGGGTGTTTCAGCGTTCCGGGCTTCGATGCGTAGGAGCTTGCGTCCTTCTGGGGCCACAGTCACAGAGCCGATGCTACGCGTCACGCACCACGCCCGGGCCGGGGTGTGCGGCCCGGGGCCGTCGGCCGGTCAGGACAACCGCATCGGCTCCATGAAGGACGGCTCCGGCGACTGCACCTGCGTCCGCGGGATATCGCAGGCCTCCACCGGCACCCCGCCGTCGAGCGCGGCGAGCACCGCGTCCCGCACGGCCGGAAGCACTTCCGGGATCGTCACGCTCCGCCCCAGTTCAATGCTCAGCGAGGTGACACCGGCATCGGTGATCCCGCACGGGATGATCGAGGAGAAATCGGCCATGTCGGCATCGCAATTGAGCGCGAAGCCGTGCATCGCGATACCGCGCTCGACCCGGATGCCGATGGCGGCGATCTTGCGTTCCGGGCGGGGCTCGCCGTCCACCACCGCGGCCGGCAGCCACACGCCGGAGCGACCCGCGACCCGTCCGCACTGCACCCCCAGCCCGCGGCACACGGTGATCAGGGCCTGCTCCAGGCGCCGGACGTAGTCGACCACGTCGACCGGTTCCGCCAGGCCGATGATCGGGTAGCCCACGAGCTGACCGGGGCCGTGCCAGGTGATCTTGCCGCCGCGGTCCACGTCGATGACGGGGGTGCCGTCGTCAGGCCGTTCCTCCGGCAACGTGCGCCGCCCGGCCGTGTACACCGGCGGATGCTCCAGCAGCAGCAGCGAGTCCGGGCCGCCGTCCGCGCGATGCTCCAGGCGCTCGCGCTGCAGGGACCAGGCGGCGCGGTAGTCGACAAGACCCGGCTCCGTGACGGTGACAGGCAGGCCGGAGGAGCGGACGGAAGCTGTGCGGCTGCGCATGCGCATGACCCTACGCCCGATGCCGGTCGCGGCACCGCGGACCGGTTCCGCAGGATGGGCCGGGCCGGAGCACCGGTTCAACGGGGTCCGCCGTCCGCGTGCACGGACGTTACAGGGCCGCGTCGAGCGCCTGACCGATCGTGGCGTGCCGGAACGTGAAGCCGAGGCGCTCGAGCTCCCGCGGAATCGCCCGTTGGCCGGCGAGGATCCCCTCGGCGGCGAACTCGCCGAGCACGGCCCGCAGCGCGGCGGACGGGACCACCCAGGGTGCGGGCCGGTGCAGTCGACGCCCGAGCGCGGCGTTGAACTGGGTGTTGGTGACGGGTGCAGGGCCGGTGAGGTTCACCGGCCCCGTGGCTTCGGCGTCGGTGAGCAGGAACATCAGTGCGCGCACTTCGTCCTCGAGCGAGATCCACGACATGTACTGCCGACCGCTGCCCAGGCGCCCGCCGAGGCCGAGGGAGTACAGGCGCCGCAGCAGGCCGAGCATGCCGCCGTGCTGGGCGAGGACGACGCCGCTACGGCAGGTGACCACCCGTGCGCCCCCCTGTGCCGCGGCGGCGGTGGCACGTTCCCAGTCCGAGCAGACCTCCGCCAGGAAACCGCGGCCGCAGGGCGAGGATTCGTCCACGACCCGGTCGCCGGTGTCACCGTAGTAACCGACGGCGCTCGCGTTGACGAGCACGGGGATCGCTGCGGCGGCCACCGCGCGGGCGATCACTTCGGTGGGGTCGACGCGGCTGTCGCGGATCAGTTGTTTGCGGGCACCGGTCCAGCGGCGGTCGCCGATACCCACGCCGCACAGGTTCACCACGGCGTCCACGCCGCGCAACTGGGCGACAGGCAGATGGTCGGTGGCCGGACTCCAGGCGATCTCCTCCGGTGTCCGCGGACTGCGGCGCACCAGACGGCGCACCTCGTGGCCATTGGTGCGCAGGCGGGATACGAGCGCCCCGCCGATCAGTCCCGACGAGCCTGCGACCGCCACCCGCATCCTGCGGTACCCCTTCGTAGTCGGAATCCGAGCACGGGTTCCGCCGTCGAGAACCCCGGGCGGTCGCTGAATCCGATGCACCGGCAGACGGCGCCGCACCCGGCCCCATCGTATCGACGGGGACCGGGTGCGGCAGGACGAGATCGCGCTACGCGCTCGCGCAGGGGGTCACAGGCCCAGGTCGGCCTCGAACGCCCCCTCTTCGAGCCGCTGCCGGATCGTGGTCACGAAGCGACCGGCATCGGCCCCGTCGACCAGCCTGTGGTCGTAGGTCAGCGGCAGGTAGCACATCGACCGGATGCCGATGGACTGGTTTCCGAACTCGTCGGTCACCACTGCCGGGCGCTCGACGATGGCGCCGGTGCCCAGCATCGCCGACTGCGGCGGCACCAGGATCGGCGTGTCGAACAGCGCGCCCTGGCTGCCGATGTTCGTGATCGTGAACGTCCCTCCGGTGAGCTCGTCGGGCTTGAGGCCTCCGTTGCGCGCGCGGTCGGCGATGTCGGAGATCGCGCGCGCCAGGCCCGCCAGCGACAGGTCGCTGGCGTTGTGGATGATCGGCGAGAGCAGGCCCTGCTCCGTGTCGACGGCGATCCCCAGATGCACCGCGGAGTAGTAGGTGATCTCCTTGGAGTCCGCATCGTAGCTGGCGTTGACATTGGGGTGCGCCTTGAGCGCCTCGACCGCCGCCTTGGCGAAGAAGGGGAGATACGTCAGGTTGACGCCCTCGCGTTCGGCGAACGAGGCCTTCGCGCGCGAGCGGAGCGCGGCGATGCGACTCATGTCGACCTCGTGGGTCTGGGTGAGCTGCGCCGTGGTCTGCAAGGACTCGAGAGTCTTGATCGCGGTGATCTGCCGGATCCGGTTCGCCTTCTGCGTTGTTCCGGGCAGGTGCGCGAGCTCCGGGCGCGGCCCGGCGGCCGGAGCGGCGGGTGCCTGTGCCGCAGGGGCCTGCTGTCCGGCGGGCGCGGACGAGGCGGCCTTCTGCTCCTCGGCGGCGGCGAGCACGTCCTGCTTGCGGATACGCCCGCCGACGCCGGTGCCGCGCACCGCGTTCAGGTCCACACCATGCTCGCCGGCCAGCTTGCGCACCAACGGAGTGACGTACGGGGTGCTGCTGCCCGAGGACGCCGCGGGAGCCGGTGTCGCCGGCGTGGGCTGTTGCGCCTTCGGCTGCGAGGCCGGTTCCGGCTGCGCCGGGGCTTCCGGCTGCGGCTTCGGTTCCGCCTGCTGCCGAGGCTGCGGCTTCTCCTGCGCCGGCCGCTCCGGTTCCGGTTCCGCGGGCGCCGATTCCTGCGCGGGTTCCGGCTCCTGGGCAGGTGCAGGGGCGGGTTTCTGCTGTTGTGCGGGTGCCGGCGAACCCGAGCCGATGACGCCCAGCTGACCGCCGACCTCGACGACGTCGTCCTCCTGCGCGGTGATCTCCAGGAGGGTGCCGGCGACGGGGGACGGGATCTCGGTGTCGACTTTGTCGGTGGAGACCTCGATCAGCGGCTCGTCCACCGCCACCTCGTCGCCGATCTCTTTGAGCCACCGGGTGACGGTGCCTTCGGTGACCGATTCGCCCAGCTCAGGCATGTTCACCGGGCTGCCGGAGCCCGAATCCCCCGAACCCGAATCCCCCGAACCGGAGTCACCGGCATCCGAGCCGCCGGACGGGCCTTGCTCCTCAGCGGACTGTTCCTCAGCAGGCTGCTCCTGGGCGGGCTGGTCCTCGGCGGGCTGCTCCTGCTGCTGCGTGGAGCCGCCCCCGGACTCCTCACCGGCGTCACCGATGGAGGCGAGGTCGCCGCCGACCTCGACGACGTCGTCCTCCTGGGCGAGGATCTTGGTGAGCACGCCGGCAGCAGGGGACGGGATCTCGGTGTCGACCTTGTCGGTGGAGACCTCCAGCAAGGGCTCGTCGACCTCTACCGTGTCGCCCTCCTGCTTGAGCCACCGCGTGACGGTACCTTCGGTGACGCTCTCGCCGAGGGCCGGCATCTGGACGGAGAAGGCCATGTCGTCTGACTCCTGAACGTTGTGTAGGTGTGCTTCGGGGTCGCTCTGCGCCGTGCTGCTGCCCGGTCGGCGAGCACTGCTCCATTGTGGGGTGGCCGGTGGGCCCTGAGGTGCCTTTCTGCCGAAGACCGGCACGGGCCGCCGCGGTACGTCGTCCTACGGCAGGGCCTGATCCCTGGGGCAGGGCGTGATCCGCGTCGCCTGTGCCGGCGCCGTCGGGCATCTCCTCGTCCATCCTTGCACCCGAGCGTGATTTGTGCCCGCGGTGGGTGTGCTGTAATGCACGCGCGCCGGAACCGACTCGTCAGTAGGTTCTGCTGCGGGGGTTCCGGGCTCGCGGTCGGCGGCGCGTCGGGCCCGCTCGGTGGCAGAATTGCCGCGATCGCCGGGGAACGCAGCCGCGATCGCCGGGGAA
>CAYVJJ010000109.1:0-8247 GCA_964451655.1 uncultured Mycobacteriaceae bacterium
CGCCTTGAGAGGGCGGCGTCCTAGGCCGCTAGACGACGGGGCCAGGAACTTGCCGTATTTTCAGTTTGCGCAGGTCGACACCGACCGAATATCCCCTGGACACAGTCAGGGAGCCCTCTGCAGTGCTCTGTGGGGCCCGGTCAGTCTAACCGGATCGAATCCGCTCTCCAAATCGCCGTCCGCTACCGCGGCCGAGCCGCGGGATCGCGCAGAACGATCGGAATGAATCCGTCGCTGGGGTACCAGGACTCGAACCTAGAATGGCTGAACCAGAATCAGCTGTGTTGCCAATTACACCATACCCCATCACTTCGAACGGATGTTCACACTGACCGGCTCCGGTCGGCGTTCTCACACCCGCTCGAACGATGGAAACACTACCAGGGCCTCCCCGGGTATACACAACTCGGGTGGCGGTGGGGCTCGTCACGCGGCTCCTGCGCCGGTCGTCCCTTGCGCCGGACCCCCGCCCTGCCGCTTTCCCCGCCGTGCAGCCACGCGGCGACGGTCGCTACAGCGCGCTCACGCCCCCTCGTCCGTCGCCTCCTCCGCGATCTTCGCCGCGGCGGCGAGCCTGCGCAGGCTCTTGTCACGGCCGAGCAGCTCCAGCGATTCGAACAGCGGCGGACTGATGTGCGAGCCGCTCACGGCCACCCGCACGGGGCCGAACGCCTTGCGCGGCTTGATCCCCAGCCCCTCGACGAGAGCCCCCTTGAGCGCCGGCTCGATCGCGTCGGCGGTCCACTCCCCCAGCTGCTCGAGTGCGGTCGTCGCCGCCGCGATCACCGGAGCGGCCTCCGCCTTGAGGTTCTTCGCGGCCGACTTCTCATCGATGGTGAACTCGGCCTCCGGCACGAACAGGAACCGCAGCAGTCCCCAGGCGTCGGAGAGCACCACGATCCGGGTCTGCACGAGGTCGGCCGCGGCGCGCCAGACCGTACCGTCGACGTCGGCGGGAAGCCGGCCGGCGTCGGTCAGGAACCTGCGCAATCTGTCGGCGAAATCGGCCGGATCGAGCTGTCGGATGTGTTCGGCGTTGATCGCGTCGGCCTTCTTCTGGTCGAAGCGCGCGGGATTCGAATTGACCGCCCCGATGTCGAAGGACGCCACCATCTCGTCCATCGAGAACACATCCCGATCGTCGGCGATGCCCCATCCGAGAAGCGCCAGGTAGTTGAGCAGCCCCTCCGGGATGAACCCGCGGTCACGATGGTGGAACAGGCTCGATTCCGGATCGCGCTTGGACAGCTTCTTGTTGCCGGCGCCCATGACGAACGGCAGATGGCCGAACCGCGGGGTGCTGTCGGCGACCCCGATCCGCTCCAGCGCCGCGTACAGCGCCAGCTGCCTGGGCGTGCTCGAAAGCAGGTCCTCGCCGCGCAGCACGTGCGTGATCCCCATCGTCGCGTCGTCGACCGGGTTGACCAGCGTGTAGAGGGGAACGCCGTTGCCACGGGTGAGCGCGAAGTCGGGGACGGCGCCGGCCCGGAAGGACACTTCGCCGCGGACCAGGTCCGTCCAGGTCAGGTCGTGGTCCGGCATGCGCAGCCGCACGACCGGCGTCCGCCCCTCCGCCCTGTAGGCCTCCCGCTGCTCGTCGGTGAGATCGCGGTCGAAGTTGTCATAGCCCAGTTTCGGATCACGGCCGGCGGCGCGGTGGCGCTCCTCGACCTCCTCCGGGGTGGAGAACGACTCGTAGGCCTCCCCCGCCTCGACCAGCCGGCGAACGACGTCGAGGTGCATCTCGCGCCGCTGCGACTGCCGGTACGGCGCGTGCGGTCCGCCGATGTCCGGCCCCTCGTCCCAGTCCAGCCCCAGCCAGGTCAACGCGTCGATGATCGCGTGATACGACTCCTCGCTGTCACGGGCCGCGTCGGTGTCCTCGATGCGGAAGACCAGCTTTCCGCCGGTGTGCCGCGCGTAGGCCCAGTTGAACAGCGCGGTGCGCACCAGCCCGACGTGCGGTGTGCCGGTGGGCGACGGACAGAATCGGACTCGGACGGCAGGCGCAGTGCTCATGCGGACCAGGTTAGCCGCCGCCCGCGGCGCCTTCGGAATGAGCCGGGGGCGCCGCATTGCCGGCCCGGGCCACCGGGAACGGTCACCCCTGCACGCGCGCGGCGCGTCCGGCCCACTCCTTGTCCCGCAGTTCGTTCTTACGGATCTTCCCGGTCGAAGTGGTGGGCAGCTCGACCAGGAACTCCACCGCACCCGGCGCCTTGTAGCGGGCGATGCGGTGCTTGACGTGCTCGATCAGTTCGACGGCGCCCGCCTCCGCACCGTCAGCGAGGACCACGAACGCCTTGGGCCTCTCGCCCCACCGGTCGTCGGGCGCACCGACGACCGCGACATCGCGCACCGACGGATGCGTGAGCAGCGCCTGCTCCACCTCGATCGTGGAGATGTTCTCGCCGCCGGAGACCACGACGTCCTTCGCGCGGTCGAGGATCTGCACGTAGCCGTCGGGGTGCATCACCGCCAGGTCGCCGGAGTGGAACCAGCCGCCGCGGAACGCCTCCGCAGTCGCCTCATCCGACCGGAAATACCCCTTCATGACGTTGTTGCCGCGCATGACGATCTCGCCCATCGTGGCGCCGTCCCGGGGGACGTCGATCAGCGCGTCGTCGGCGCGCTGCTCCACCACCCGCATCCGGTCGGCGCTGATCATGCCGATCCCCTGCCGGGACATCAGTGCGGCCCGTTCGTCCGCGGGCAGCGCGGCCCACTGCGGCTTCGGTTCGCACGAGGAGTACGGGCCGTACGTCTCGGTGAGCCCGTACACGTGCACGACCGTGATGCCCAGTTCCTCGAACCGCGCGATGATGGTCGGTGACGGCGGCGCTCCCGCCGTCACCATCGACAGTGTGCCGTCCATCGGCCGTGCATCCGGGGACGACGCCATGGTGTTGAGGACCGTGGGCGCGCCGGCCATCCTGGTGATGCGCTCCTGCCCGATGAGGCGCCAGATGTCGTCCCCGCGCACCGCGCGCAGGCACACGTGCGTACCGGAGACGGCGGTGAGCGCCCATGTGGTGCACCAGCCGTTGCAATGGAACATCGGGAGCGTCCACAGATACCGGGCCAGCGGCGCGAACCCCTGCGTGACCACCTCTCCCAGCGAGTTCAGGTAGGCGCCGCGGTGCGTATACATCACACCCTTGGGTCGTCCCGTGGTGCCGGAGGTGTAGTTGATAGCGATGGTCGCCGTCTCGTCGGCGACCTCCCACGGCAGCGGCTCGTCCGGCGCGTCCGCAGTCCAGTCGGCGTAGTCCTCCGCACCGTCGACCGCCGGCGCCCGGCCGTCCTGTCCGGGATGCGCCACGACCGCGACGACACCGTCCGGCACCCCTGCAGCGATGACGGGCTCGAGCAGCTCCCCGTCACCGAACAGGAATCGGGCTTGCGAATGCTCGAGGATGAAGTGCACCTCCGGCACCGCCAGCCGCGTATTGATCATCACCAGCACGCCGCCGGCGAGCGGCACCGCGTAGTGCGCCACCAGGGCTTCCGCACTGTTCGGCGCCAACACCGCCACCGACTGGCCGGGCCGCAGCCCCCGCGCGCGCAGTCCGGCCGCCAGGCTCTGGACCGCGTCGGCCATCTCCCGGTAGGTCATCCGGCGCGGGCCGTCGACCACGGCCTCCGCATCGGGATGCCCCTCGAGTGAACGCTCCAGGAACCGCAAGGGGGTGAGCGGGGTGTCCAGGCCTGCCATGGGTTCTCCTCGATCGCGACTGCAGGTGCGCCGTCCCGATCGTGATGCACCGCACCCGCTCTGTCATCCCCCGTTCGGGGCGGCCTGTCCGCTGCATCGGCCGATGGCTGCCCGCCGCGCCGCTAAGGCCTGTCGGCCACGGGGTTCTGCAGCAGCCCGATACCGTCGATCGCCACGCCGACGGTCTGCCCCGCCGTCATCGGACCCACTCCCGCGGGGGTGCCGGTCAGGATGACGTCGCCCGGAAGCAGGGTCATCACGTCGGAGACCCACTCGACGAGCGACGGGATGTCGTGCAGCAGCAGCGACGTGTTCGAATCCTGGACCACGGCGCCGTCAAGCAGGGTGCGCAGCCGGGCCGAGGTCGCGTCCAGATCCGTCTCGATCCACGGCCCCATGGGGCAGAACGAATCATGGCTCTTGGCGCGGGTCCACTGCCCGTCGTGACGCTGATGGTCCCGGGCGGTGACATCGTTCGCGCACGTGTAACCGAGAACCACCTCGTGCGCGCGCTGTGCGGGGACCGATTTGGCCACCTGGCCGATCACGACGGCCAGCTCGCCCTCGTAGTGCATCTCGTGCGAAGTGGGCGGCCGGTTGATCGGTGCATCCGGCCCGATGATGGTGGTCGACGGCTTGAGGAAGATGACCGGATCCGCCGGCGGCTCGCCGCCCATCTCCGCGGCGTGATCGGCGTAGTTCTTGCCGACGCAGATCACCTTGCTCGCCAGGATGGGCGCCAGGAGCCGCACTTCCGACAGCGACCAGCTGCGCCCGGTGTAGGTGGGCGTGCCGAAGGGATGGTCCTTGATCTCGTGCGCGCGCATGTCCGCGGGCACCCGCCCGCTGGTCAGGTCCACTTCACCGTCGTCGATCGTGACGAAGGCGACTCCGTCGGTGCTGATCACTCGTCCCAAGCGCATGGACGCATCCTAACCACGGGCCCTGACGCGTAAGGGAAGCACTGCGGCCCGCGCCCCTCGGACGGGGTGCGGGCCGCAGTGGACCTCCGGCCGGTCCGTGCCTGTCAGATGCGCCCGATGATGCGGGCGCCGGTCTCGATGGTCCCCGTCGCCGCGGTGCGCTCGCGCAGGTCGGCTGCCACGGCGCGCTCGATGCGCGCGGCCTCCTCGGCCCTGCCCAGGTGGTCGAGCAGCAGCGACGCCGACAGGATCGCGGCGGTGGGGTCCGCCTTGTCCTGTCCTGCGATGTCCGGGGCGCTGCCGTGCACCGGCTCGAACATGCTCGGATTGGCGCCGGTGGCGTCGATGTTGCCGCTGGCGGCCAATCCGATGCCGCCGCTCACCGCTGCGGCGAGGTCGGTGATGATGTCGCCGAACAGGTTGTCGGTGACGATCACGTCGAAGCGTGCGGGGTCGGTCACCATATGGATGGTGGCCGCGTCGACGTGCATGTAGGAGGTCTCCACCTCCGGGAACTCGGCCGCCACCGACTCGAGGGTGCGGGTCCACAGCGTCCCGGCATAGGCGAGCACGTTGTTCTTGTGCACCAGCGTGAGGTGTTTACGGCGCGTCATCGCCTTGTCGAACGCGTACCGCACCACCCGCTCCACGCCGAACCTCGTGTTGGTGCTGACCTCGGTGGCCACCTCGTGCGGCGTGTCCACGCGGATCGCGCCGCCGGTGCCCGTGTAGGGCCCCTCCGTGCCCTCGCGCACCACCAGGAAATCGATCGACGGCTCGCCGGACAGCGGGCCGGCCACACCCGGGTACAGCTTGGAGGGCCGCAGGTTCACGTGGTGGTCCAGCGCGAAACGGGTGTTCAGCAGAAGCCCGCGTTCCAGGACCCCGCTGGGCACCGAGGGATCGCCGATGGCGCCCAGCAGGATCGCATCGTGCTCACGGATCTCGTCGAGCGCCCCGTCCGGCATCAGTTCCCCGGTGCGGTGGTAACGGCGGGCCCCCAGGTCGTAATCGGTGGTCTCGATCCCGGGTACCACGGCGCGCAGTGCTCCGAGCGCCTGGCCGACGACCTCGGGGCCGATCCCGTCCCCCGCGATGACGGCGAGTTTCATCGTTTCCTCAATTCGCATCGTGCCGCGGCGCACACCCGGTGCGCCGCGAACGGTGGGTTGCCCGTGACCGCCGCGGCGCCGCGGCGGCGCGCACGGCGGAACGGCCGCTCAGGACAGATCGACCTGCTCGACGCGCGACGCGGACACCGCGTCCTTGAGCCCCGCGAGGACGTCGTCGGACGCCGTCTCGGACAGCCGCAGGATGATCGTCGCCCCGCTGCCCTCGGCATCGTGCGAGAGCGCCGCAGCCTGGATGTCGATGCCCGCCTCGCCCAGGACCGTGCCGATCTTGCCGAGGGCGCCGGGGGCGTCGGCATAGCTGATCAGCACGTTGTTGCCCTCCGCGCGGATGTCGAAGCTGCGGCCGTTGATCTGGACCAGCTTCTCCACCTGCTGCAGGCCGGTGAGCGCGCCCGCGACCGACACTGTGCCCCCGTCGGCCGTGACGGCCCGGACCTCGACCACGCTGCGGTGCGTGCTGCTCTCGGTGTGGGTGTCCACGCTCACCGTCACGCCGCGCTGCTCGGCCATCTGCGGCGCGTTGACGAAGGTGACGGCGTCGTCGGTGATCGCGGAGAACATCCCGCGCAGCGCAGCGAGCCCCAGAATGTCCACGGTGGCCGACGACAGTTCACCGCGCACGTCCACCTGCACCGTGCTGGGTGCGCCGTCGGACAGGATTCCGGCGAGCAGGCCCAGCTTGCGAACCAGTTCCAGCCACGGCGAGACCTCCTCGCCCACCGGCCCGCCGGAGACGTTCACCGCGTCCGGCACGAACTCGCCTGCCAGGGCCAGCAGCACAGACTTCGCGACGTCGGTGCCGGCCCGGTCCTGCGCCTCGACCGTGGAGGCGCCCAGGTGGGGGGTGACCACCACCTGGTCGAGGCTGAACAGCGGCGAGTCGGTGCACGGCTCGGTCGCGTACACGTCGAAACCGGCGCCGCGGACGCGGCCGGACACGATCGCGTCGTGCAGCGCGTCCTCGTCGATCAGGCCGCCGCGCGCCGCGTTGACGATGACGGCGCCCTCCTTGATGCGGGAGAGCTGCTCCGCACCGATCAGCCCCTTGGTCTCGGGGGTCTTGGGCAGGTGGACGGTGATCATGTCGGCGCGCTCGAGCAGCTCGTCCAGCGAGACGAGCTCGATGCCCAGCTGGGCCGCCCGGGCAGCCGGAAGGTAGGGGTCGTAGGCGACGATCCTGGTCTCGAACGCGGCCAGGCGCTGCGCCACCAGTTGGCCGATGCGGCCCAGGCCGACGATGCCGACCGTCTTGCCGAGCAGCTCGACGCCGCTGAAGCTGCTGCGCTTCCACTCGCCGTCCCGCAGCGTCTTGTCAGCCGAGGGGATCTGCCGCACCGTCGACATGAGCAGGGCGATGGCGTGCTCGGCGGCCGAATGGATGTTGGAGGTGGGCGCGTTGACCACCATGACACCGCGCTCCGTCGCGGCGGGGATGTCCACGTTGTCCAGGCCCACGCCGGCGCGCCCGACGATCTTCAGATTGGGGGCCGCGGCGAGGACTTCGGCGTCCACGGTGGTCGCAGAGCGCACGAGCAGGGCGTCCGCCTCGGGCACGGCGGCCAGGAGCGCGGCCCGGTCGGGGCCGTCGACCCAGCGGACCTCGACATCTCCCCCCAGCGCCTCGACGGTCGACTGGGCCAGCTTGTCTGCGATCAGGACTACGGGTCGGCCTGACTGGGTCACGGGCGTATCTCCCCTGCGGTAGTGGAACATCGGACCGCCACAGTTTACGGCCCGGTGCCCGCGTCACGGACGCCGCGTCCGCCCCGCCGCGGCCGGGCCGCCCGGCGACACGGCGGTCACTCGCTTAGAATGGCAGGGGCTCAGGTCCGATGCCGCGCCGCGATGACGTCGCACGCCGCAACGCGATGACGTTGTCTTCCATGCCGTGGGGACCCTGAGTACCCGACACGGACACGCCCTGCCATCGGGCACCGGCACCGGCCTCAGACGCCGGTCGAGATGAGGGGAATGCTAGTGCGCAATTCACCCGGACACCCCGGCACACCCGGCTCCAGGCCACGCCGGCTCCGCACCATCGCCGCGGCGGCGGCCGCCACCGCGGTCACCGCAGCCGCCGGGGTGTCGGCGGTCGCCACAGCGGCCCCCGCCGCGGCAGCCCCCGCGCAGGCCGCCATGGGCGGCGGCACCGGGATCATCGTCGGCGGCGACGCCGCGTGCACGCTCACCACGATCGGCCACGATGCCGCCGGCCGCCTGGTGGGGCTCACCGCCGGTCATTGCGGCGATCCGGGCGATTCCATCGTCCCCGAGTTCGGCTGGAACGGCACTCCGGTGGGCACCCTGGTCGCGGACTACCCGGACATCGACGTGGCCGTGCTGGAGTTCGACCCCGCGGTGGTCGCGCCGGTGAACCACGTGGGCGCCATGACGATCACCGGCACGGGCAGCCCCGCCGCATTCCCCACCGTCGCGTGCAAGGAAGGCCGCACCACGGGGGTCACCTGCGGCGTCA
>CAYVJJ010000110.1:0-4832 GCA_964451655.1 uncultured Mycobacteriaceae bacterium
CCGTCCGGCGAGGGCGTAGTCAGGTGGGGGCGTCGTCAGGCGACGTGCACGGGTTCCCGCTTCGGCAGCGTGAGGAAGTCGGTGCCCGACGGCCCCAGGTTCTGCAGTTGGCCCAGATAGATCCCGAGGCCCGGTTCGGAGACGATCGCGGTGTGCACGGGGACGGCCACCCGCGGGGCGACGGAACGGAAGTAGTCGACCGTCTCCTGCAATTTCGACCAGGGCGCGGTGGCGGGCAGTGCGAGCACGTCGATCGGCTGCTCCGGCACGTGCAGGGCGTCGCCCGGGTGCATGAACAGGCCCGCCTTGTCCGCGGTCGAAAGGATGTAGCAGGCATTGTCGACGAGGGGGATGTCCGGGTGGATCGTCGCGTGGGTGCCGCCGACCACGTCCACCCGCACGTCGCCGATCGTGAACTGCTCGCCGGTGCGGGCGGGGGTGAAGCGGGACCCCCAGGATTCGCCCGCCCACAGTTGCGCGCTCTGCGGGTCGCAGTACGCGGCCGCCTGCGGGTTGGCCTCGAGCAGGCCCGGCAGCCGGGCCACGTCGCCGTGATCCGGGTGCTGGTGGGTGACCAGCACCGCGTCCAGGCCGGTGAGCGATTCGAAGCCGTCGGAGAGGTTGCCGGGGTCGAACAGGATGCGGGACCCCGCGATCTCCACGAGCAGGCATGAGTGGCCGAAATGAGTCAGTCGCATGGCACCAGTATGCGACGGAGGCGGACCGGTAGACTCCGATGCGGCCGACGTGTGTCGGCCCGGCTCCGTGCTCGCGTCCACGCTGCGGTGTGTCCGCCGCCGGAGCCCTGTGAGAACCCGCCGGATCCGATCACCGGATTCGATCGCCGTATCGACCGCGAGGAGCGACGCGTGGCCCGTGTAGTGGTGGACGTCATGCCCAAGGAAGAGATCCTGGACCCGCAGGGCCAGGCGATCGCCGGGGCGCTGGGGCGCCTGGGGTACGCGGGGGTGACCGGCGTGCGGCAGGGCAAGCGCTTCGAGCTCGAGGTGGACGGGACCGTCACGGACGCGGACCTGGAGAAGATCGCCGAGGACCTGCTGGCGAACACCGTGATCGAGCACTGGAACGTCACCCGGGTGCAGCAGGCATGAGCGCGCGCATCGGAGTCATCACGTTCCCGGGCACGCTCGACGACGTGGACGCGGCCCGCGCGGTGCGGGCTGCGGGCGCGGAGGCCGTCGGCCTCTGGCACGGCGACGCCGATCTCCACGGCGTCGACGCGGTCATCGTCCCGGGGGGCTTCTCCTACGGCGACTACCTGCGCTGCGGCGCCATCGCCCGGTTCTCGCCGGTGATGGGCGAGGTGGTGCGGGCCGCGGGCGCCGGCATGCCCGTGCTGGGCATCTGCAACGGATTCCAGGTGCTGTGCGAGGCCGGCCTGCTTCCCGGCGCGCTCACCCGCAACGAGGAGCTGCTGTTCATCTGCCGCGACCAGTGGCTGCGCGTCGAGTCGAACTCCAGCGCCTGGACCACCCGCTACGACGCGGGCGCGGAGATCCTCATCCCGCTCAAGTCGGGGGAGGGGCGCTATCAGGCGCCGGCCGATGTGCTCGAGCGCCTCGAGGGCGACGGCCGTGTCGTGTTCCGCTATGTCGGAGACAACCCCAACGGCTCGCAGAACGCGATCGCCGGCGTCGCCTCCGAGAACGGCCGCGTGGTGGGGCTCATGCCGCACCCCGAGCACGCCACCGAGGCGCTCACCGGCCCCAGCGACGACGGCCTCGGGATGTTCCTCTCGGTGCTGGACGGGGTGCTCGCCGGGGCCTGACCGGCCGGCGGGCGCCCCGCCCCGCCCTGAGGATCCTGCACGTCATCGACGCGGGCGCACTACTGGTCGAGGGTGACGGCCGCCTCGTCCGAGTACACCGCGAACGTGAACGACTCGGTGAGGTACAGCTCGATGTTCTCGGCGTCGTGCGAGGAGTATCCGATCGACAGGTCCTGCCCGATGTGCAGGGCGAAGTCGCCGCCGCGCGTGGTCAGCACCACGGCGCCCTCCATCCCGGGGGCCCAGACGATGTCGCCGTCGATGAGCCGCTTGAGGTGCTCTTTGATGGGGTAGCCGTGGTCGGTGGTCTCCGAGACCGCGGTGAACGCCGCGGCGTCCAGCAGGATCGAGTACGGCCCGTCCACGCCGTCGAGCCGGAGCGTGCTCAACGCCTGCGCGAGCACGACCGGCGCCTGCAGCGGGTCGGACGGCATCGTCAGCGCCTCGTGGGACGAGGCCTGCTTGATGCCGGTGATCTGTGCGGCGGAGTAGCCCTCGAAGATCGCGCGATCCTCGTGCAGGGCGATGGTCTTGGCGGCCTCCTTCACCGGGTCCCAGTCGGAATCCTGGGATCCGCGGTCCACGTCGTCCACGGCCGCGCGCGTGACGGTGAACGGCACGCGCAGCTCCACGACGGGGCGAGCCGTGCGCAGCCGCGCCTGCACGCCGTCACCGGGCGCGGAGATCGACTCGGTGTGCCCGGTGCCCACGGCCGCCAGCTCCAGCCCCGCCGGGCCGACCACGTCGACGACCCGGCGGCCGGCGATGTTGCGCTTGAAGGTGCGGCGCGCCTCCTCCTCGATCTCCGCCCACGCGGCATCGGTGATCGGTGCGAGTTCGCGGTGCAGGTTGTTCATGCGTGACTCCTAGTTGAGGCTGCCGATTCCGAGGGAACCGTCGGTGTGCGGGGCGGGTGCGGGGTCGGGCCCGTCCTGCTCCCGGGCCGGTTCCCCGGCGGCGGGGGCGGCGGGCAGGTCGCCGAGGAACGTCTGCGAAGGGATGAAGAACAGGTTGCCGGCCTCGGGGGTGGAGAAGTCGAGGAGCCGGTCGTAGTTGCCGGGCGGATCGCCGATGAACATGTTGCGCAGCATGCGTTCGAGGGTCTCTGCGCGCTTGGCGTAGCCGATGAAGAACGTGCCGTGCAGTCCCTCACCCGGGGCGCCGAACGGCATGTTGGCCCGGTAGATGTCCAGGTCGTTGCCGTCCTCGTCCGCGATGTCGGTGAGCGCCACATGCGAGTTCGACGGCTGGACGTCCTCGCCCAGCTCGATGTCGTCGAGCTTGGTGCGGCCCACCACCCGCTGCTGCTCCTCGACGGAGATCGCGTTCCACGAGTCCATGTCGTGGATGTACTTCTGGGTGATGGCGTAGCTGCCGCCGGAGAACGGGTCCCCGGCCTCGAGGTAGACGGCCTCGGCGGCTTCGGGGCCCTCCGGGTTCTCCGTGCCGTCGACGAAGCCCAGCAGGTTGCGTCGGTCGAAGAACTGGAACCCGTGCACCTCCTCCACGGTGCTGGCGGCGCCCCGCAGACGGCCCATGATCTGGTCCGCCAGTGCGAAGCAGACGCCGGTGGACTCGGCCTGGATGTGGAACAGCAGATCGCCGGGTGTGGAGGGCGCGTGATGCCGGTCGCCGTCGAGCTCGATGAACGGGTGCAGTTCCGCCGGCGGCGCCACGGCGAACAGCCGCGGCCAGGCCTCGGCGCCGATGCCCACGACGACCTCCGGCGCGGACCGCGGTTGGCGGAACGCCACCGCGCGGCGCAGCCCGTCCACGTCCGGCAGCAGGCTGCGCACCGTGTCCTCGCCGCCCTCGTCGATCGTGAGGATCAGGAAGATCGTGGCGGAGGTGAGCGGCGTCGCCACCGACTGCGGCATGGACTCCGGTGCGGAGTCCCCGCCGGGGCCGTTCTGGGGCTGCTCGGTCATCTGCGATCTCCCGTCGATCCGCCGCCTCCATCAAGGCGGCCGCTTGCTTCGCGTGCGCACCCGCGCGTGCCGGTGCGCTGTCGAACACGCGTCCCCCACCGTAATCGAATCGCCGTGCCGCGGCAGCCGACCCGGGCAGCCCGGAGGCGCGCATCACGGCCGGTCCTGCGGAAGCCGGAGCCGGCGCCCTGTCATGATGGCGCCATGCCTTCCGTCACACCTGAGTCCGCGGGCGGCCCCGGCTCCGCCGGCAGCCCGGAATCGCAGCGGGGCGGCGGCCGTCCGGCCCCCGGCACCTCCGCCACGGCCGAGGGGCTGTGCCGTTTCATCGACGCGTCGCCGTCGCCGTTCCACGCCTGCGCCTCGGTGGCGGAGCGTCTGCGCGACGCGGATTTCCAGGAGGTGGCCGAGGCCGATGTGTGGCCGACCGAACCCGGCCGGTATTTCCTGGTACGCGGCGGCTCGCTCATCGCGTGGTGCTCGCGCGCGGACAGGGCGGACAGGGACAGCGCGGACAGCGCGGACAGGACGGACAGGGCGGACACGCCCGCCCCGGAGCGGCACCCGGCGCGCCCGTTCCGGATCATCGGCGCGCACACCGACAGCCCCAACCTGCGCGTCAAGCAGAACCCCGACATCGACGTGGCCGGCTGGCGGACGGTGGGCCTGGAACCCTACGGCGGTGCCTGGCTGAATTCCTGGCTGGACCGCGACCTGGGGCTCGCGGGCCGTCTGGCCGTGGCGGAGGGCGGCCGCGTGGTCCACCGGACGGTGCGGATCGACCGGCCGGTGCTGCGCGTGCCGCAGCTCGCCATCCATCTGTCGGAGGACCGCAAGGGCGTGTCGCCGGATCCGCAGCGCCACGTCAACGCGGTCTTCGGGCTGGGCGAGTGGAGCGACGACGGGTTCCTGGCGTGGGTCGCCGGACAGGAGGGGGTCGATCCCGCCGCCGTCCTCGGGTGGGAGCTGATGACGTACGACCTCGCGCCTAGTCGTGTCACGGGCGCGGACGGCGAGCTGGTCAGCGCGCCGCGGCTGGACAACCTCGCCACCTGCTACGCGGGGCTGCACGCGCTGCTGGCCGCGGTGGGCCATGGGGAGGCTGCGGTGGACCG
>CAYVJJ010000110.1:4932-6390 GCA_964451655.1 uncultured Mycobacteriaceae bacterium
TGGGGAGGCTGCGGTGGACCGCGGGGAGGAGGTCGCCGGCGCCGCGGACGGGGCGGCCGCCGACCCGGTGCTGGTGCTGTTCGACCACGAGGAGGTCGGCAGCATGTCCGAGCGCGGCGCCTTCTCCGACCTGCTGTCGACGGTGCTCGAGCGGATCGTCCTGACGCGCGGCGGCGATCGGGCCGACTACCTGCGCGCCGTGGCGGGCTCGCTGTGCGTCTCCGGCGACATGGCGCACGCCACCCACCCCAACTACGCGGACCGCCACGAGCCCCGGCACACCATCCGGGCGGGCGGCGGGCCGGTGCTCAAGGTCAACCAGAACCTGCGCTACGCCTCGGACGCCACGGGCGCGGCCGAGTTCGCGCTGGCGTGCGGGAGGGCGGGGGTGCCGCTGCAGCGCTACGTGCACCGGGCGGACCTGCCGTGCGGTTCCACGATCGGTCCCATCACCGCCTCGCGGACCGGCATCACCACGGTGGACGTGGGTGCGCCGCAGCTGGCGATGCACTCGGCGCGGGAGTTGATGGCGGCCGCGGACGTCCCGGCGTACGCCGCGTCGCTGGCCGCGTTCCTCACGGGGTGACGAGGCCGGACGCCCCGCCCCTGCCGGTCTGCGGCGGACGCGGGCACGGATAGACTGGGCGGGCCATTGCCGCGGGCACCTCGCTGCACCGAAAGGACCCCCTCACCAGTGTCAGCTCAGCCACCAGTGTCAGCTCAGCAGTCCGACGACGCCGCAGCGGAGCGGGCCGCGGCCCCCGGGGCGCATGCGGGCGCCGGGCCGGATGCGGACACCGTCCCGCACGCCGCCGCCACGCCGGACGTCGAGCAGCCTTTCCGCGAATTGGGGCTCAAGGACGACGAGTACGCGCGGGTCCGCGAGATCCTCGGGCGTCGGCCCACCGACGCGGAGCTGGCGATGTATTCGGTGATGTGGAGCGAGCACTGCTCCTACAAGTCGTCCAGGGTGCACCTGAAGTACTTCGGCGAGACCACGACGGAACAGATGCGCTCGCGCATGCTCGCCGGCATCGGGGAGAACGCCGGCGTGGTCGACATCGGCGACGGCTGGGCCGTCACCTTCAAGGTGGAGAGCCACAACCACCCGTCGTACGTCGAGCCCTATCAGGGGGCGGCCACCGGCGTCGGCGGGATCGTGCGCGACATCATGGCGATGGGCGCCCGGCCGGTCGCGGTGATGGATCAGCTGCGCTTCGGCGCCGTCGAGCATCCGGACACCCGCCGCGTGGTGGACGGGGCCGTGGCCGGCATCGGCGGATACGGCAACTGCCTGGGGCTGCCGAACATCGGCGGCGAGACGGTCTTCGACGCCTCCTACCAGGGCAACCCGCTTGTCAACGCGCTCTGCGCGGGTGCGATGCGCACCGAGGACCTGCACCTCGCGCACGCCAGCGGCACCGGCAACCGGATCATCCTGTTCGGCGCGCGCACCGG
>CAYVJJ010000110.1:6490-8213 GCA_964451655.1 uncultured Mycobacteriaceae bacterium
CGCAAGCTGCCCGCCGTGCAGGTGGGCGACCCGTTCACCGAGAAGGTGCTGATCGAGTGCTGCCTGGAGCTCTACGCAGGCGAGCTGGTGGTGGGCATCCAGGACCTCGGGGGCGCCGGCCTCGCCTGCGCCACCGCGGAGCTGGCGGCGGCGGGCGACGGCGGCATGCTGGTGCAGTTGGACAGGGTCCCGCTGCGCGCGGAGGGCATGACCCCCGCCGAGGTTCTCTCGAGCGAGTCGCAGGAGCGGATGTGCGCGGTGGTGACGCCCGAGAACGTCGAGGCGTTCATGGCGGTCTGCCGCAAGTGGGACGTGCTGGCCACCGACATCGGCGAAGTGACCGACGGCGACAACCTGGTCGTCACGTGGAACGGCGAGACGGTGGTGGATGCGCCGCCGTCGAGCCTGGCCGACGAGGGGCCGGTGTACCACCGGCCGGTCGAGCGCCCGGCCGCGCAGGACGCGCTGATCGCGGACACCACCGCGGCGCTGGCCCGGCCGCAGTCGGGGGACGCGCTGCGGCGGACCCTGCTGGAGATGATCTCCTCGCCGGAACTGTGCAGCCGCAAGTGGATCACCGAACAGTACGACCGCTACGTGCGGGGCAACACGGTGCTGGCCGAGCACGCCGACTCCGGCGTGGTGCGCATCGATGAGACGACAGGCCGCGGCATCGCGCTGGCCACCGACGCCTCCGGCCGTTACACCGCTCTGGACCCGTACACCGGGGCGCAACTGGCCCTGGCGGAGGCCTACCGCAACGTGTCGGTGAGCGGCGCGGTGCCCACCGCGGTGACGAATTGTCTGAATTTCGGTTCGCCCGAGGACCCCGGCGTCATGTGGCAGTTCCGGCAGGCGGTGCGCGGGCTGGCGGACGGCTGCGCGCAGCTGGGCATCCCCGTCACCGGCGGCAACGTCAGTTTCTACAACCAGACCGGCTCCGAGCCGATCCTCCCGACCCCCGTGGTGGGCGTGCTGGGGATCCTCGACGACGTGCACCGCCGGCTGCCCACGGGCCTGGGCCGGGAGCCGGGCGAGACCCTCATCCTGCTGGGGGACACCCGCGACGAGTTCGACGGCTCGGCCTGGTCGCAGGTGGCGCACGGGCACCTCGGCGGCGTGCCCCCGCGGGTGGACCTGGAGCGCGAGCGTCTGCTCTCGGAGATCCTGGTGTCCGGCAGCCGCGACGGCCTGCTCAGCGCCGCCCACGATCTGTCCGAAGGCGGGCTCGCGCAGGCGGTGGTCGAGGCCGCGCTGGCGGGGGAGACCGGTTGCCGGATCATCGTGCCGGAGGGGGCCGACCCGTTCGTCACGCTGTTCTCCGAGTCCGCGGGACGGGCCCTGGTGGCGGTGCCGCGCACCGAGGAGAGCCGCTTCGTGGCGATGTGCGATGCCCGGGGGATGCCGTGGGTGCGCATCGGCGTGGTCGATCAAGGCTCCGATTCCGTCGAGGTGCAGGACCACTTCCAGATCACCCTCGACGAGCTGCGCGAGGCCCACGAGTCCACGTTGCCGAAACTGTTCGGATGACCTGCTCCGGGCGGGCCGCCGGCGCTGCGTGACCGCGGCGGCCGTCCTCAGGCGGGCACCGCGTCGTCGAGCCAGTCGAACACCACCTCGTTGCGACGGGCGGGGGCCATCGGTGCGCAGTGGTACTGCGCACCGTCGGCCGCGGTGAGCGTGACCATCTTCGTGTCGTCCGCGGTCAGCATCGCGAAGAACT
>CAYVJJ010000111.1:0-3509 GCA_964451655.1 uncultured Mycobacteriaceae bacterium
CGCCGGTGCCCGGCTGGTTGAGCGGCGAGGTGTGCAGCGAGAGCACCGCCACCCGCCGAAGACCGCGCGCGGGGCCGGCGGGACGCCCGCTCATCGGCCGTCTCCGCTCTGCGCCCGTGCACCCCCGTCGGCGACATCCGCACCGCCGGCGGACGCCGCGGCGGGGGGCCCGGCGTCGAGCACGTCGATGAACTCGTCGATCTCGCTGATGAACCGGCCCTCGTTCTCGACGAAAGGCGCATGCCCGCCGCCGTCCCAGAACGCCGGGCGCGCCTGCGGGATGGTGGCCACCGCGTGCTCCGCGGCGCTCGGGTCGACGATCCTGTCAGCGGTCCCGTGCATCACGAGCACCGGGATGTCCAGGCCGGCGAGCATCTCGTCGTGCCCGGAATTGCGGTTGAACAACGCCGTGCGCACACGCGGCGGGGTGGCCAGCGCCAGCGCCAGCAGGGCCTGCTCGCGCTCGCCCTTGCCGTACAGCTCGGAGTGGAACGCGGAGGTGAGCGTGATCATCGCGGGCACCGCCACCTCGGCGTCGGTGGCCAGGACCGCGGGCATCGCGGCGCGCATGGCCTTGCCCACGCGGCCGCCCTTCTGCCCGCGCCCGATCCCGGTCAGCGCGCCCACCAGGATCAGCCCGCCGACGGTGCCGTCGGCCACCGCCCCGCGCTCGTTGTCGAGGAAGTCGCAGCACACCAGACCGCCGTAGGACCAGCCCAGCAGGACGGCACCCGCACCCGGGCCGATGCCCTCCGCGTCGAACACCGCACGCAGGTCCCCCGCCCACACGGACGGGTCGTTGTAGGCGTCCTCGGGGGCGCCGGAATACCCGTGGCCGCGCAGGTCCAACGCGATGACGCGGTACTGGCGGGTGAGTGCCGCCAGCACGTTGGGGCCCCAGCAGGCGGACGACTGCGCCCACCCGTGCACCAGGATCAGCGGCCGTGCGCCGGCCGGCCCGTCGGCTCTGTAGACGATGCGCGTCCCGTCGGATCCGTGGACCTGCCGGACCGCAGCACTGTGCTCTGCCATGGGCCCCAGCGTATGCCCGCGCCCGCCCGCGGGCTCGCCGCGGGTGAGCCATCGCACGGGCCGCGCGGCCCCTCCGGTCCGAGGCCGTGCGCGCGGCCCGGCGATTAGGCTCGGGGCCATGACAGCACAGGACCCGGCTTCAGGACGGCAGGACCCGGCCGCGGGCGGCGCCGCGGCGTCAGGACCGGCGGGCACGGACGCGCACGGGGAACTCGCCCGCGGCGTCGACGCACCCACGGGCGATACCGCTCCGGCGGCGGCCGCCACGGGGACCGCGGACGCCGGTCGGCGCAAGACCGCCGTGGTCACGGGCGCGAGCTCCGGCATCGGCGCCGCCTGCGCGCGCACCCTCGCGGCTCACGGCTTCGACGTGGTGCTCGGGGCCCGGCGCACGGACCGGATCGAGGGGATCGCCGCGGAGATCGGCGGCCGCGCGCACCCGCTGGACATCACCAGCCAGGAGTCGGTGGACGCCTTCGTCGAGGCCGCGGGCCCGGTGGACGTACTGGTGAACAACGCCGGCGGCGCCAAGGGCCTCGCACCGGTCGCGGAGGCGGACTTCGACGACTGGCGCTGGATGTGGGAGACCAACGTCATGGGCACCCTGCGCGTGACCAAGGCGCTGCTGCCGCGGCTCGTCGACTCGGGCGACGGGATGGTCATCACCATCACGTCGGTGGCGGCGCTGAGCTCCTACGACGGCGGCGCCGGCTACACCTCCGCCAAGCACGCGCAGGCGCTGCTGCACCGCACCATGCGCGGAGAACTGCTGGGCAGGCCGGTGCGTTTCACCGAGGTCTGCCCCGGCATGGTCGAGACCGAGTTCTCGCTGGTCCGGTTCAAGGGGGACGCCGAACGCGCCGAGAACGTCTACGCCGGGGTCACCCCGCTGGTCGCCGAGGACATCGCCGACATCGTCGCATTCGCCGCGACCCGCCCGCCGCACGTCGACCTGGACCAGATCGTCGTGCGCCCGCGCGATCAGGCGCACGACGGGCGCGTCAATCGGCGGCTCTGAGCCGCGGGCCTGCCCCGGCCGGGGCTCTGCGCGGGGCATCAGCGGCCGTGCGTCCTCAGTGGCCGGCCAGCCAGGTCCGAGTCTGCTGCCTGGCGATGTCCACCAGGCGCAGCAGCCCCAGGTTGACGTCCACGAGGTGTGTGCCCATGAACGGGATCTCGTTGAGCAGCGGCTCGCCCGGGTCGGTGAAGTGGAACTGGTAGAGGTCGTAGCCGTTCTTCTGCACGCACTGCCCCACCGCGCGCCGGCGGCTCGTCGTCCACGTGCTCGCCGAGGTCGGCAGCGGCTGCGGGAAGGCCGTGTACTGCATGAGCAGCGAGATCATCCCCGGCGCGTAGGGCGTGCTCGGGATGGTCAGCCCCACAGGCGCGCGGTCGCCTGCCAGCTCGGCCGGGTCGGTGCACGCCACCTGGTACTGCGGCCCCATCGGCAGTTCCATCCCGAACGACAGCGGGTCCAGCGCACTGTTCCCGAACACGTTGAGCACCGGGTCGCCCTCGACGGTGGAGTAGGCCACCACGCAGCCGTCCTGCCCCTGCTCGGTGCACACGGGGATCGACCGGAAGTCGCCGCCCGTGGTGCTCCCGCGCGCCGTCGTCACGTTGCCGCCGATCAGGAAGGCGCCCACCAGCCTGTCACGCAGCTGCGGGTCCGGGTCGATCTGCTCGCGGATCAGCTTGCGCAGCATCATCGACCCCTGCGAGTGCCCGATGAGGATGACGCCGCGCCCGTCGTTGTCGTGCGCCAGGTAGTCCTTCCACGCGCTGAGGACGGCATCGTAGGCGCGGGTCAGCAGTCCGTGGTCGACGGTGATCCCCGGCGCCAGACCCCACAGCGTGACCTGGTCGTAGACGGGGGCGAACACCCGGCACGTCGAGGAGAACCGGGCCGCCTGGAACGAGGCGATCGATCGGATCTCCGGCCACTTCGCGTCGCCCCCGTTGAATGCGGCCTCGTCGGTGACCGTCGGATAGACGTAGAAGCAGTCGACCGGCTTGTCCGACTCCGGCACGCTCCCGTCCGGGGTGGTCTCTCCCGTGCGCAAGTCGGTGGTGTCCGTGGGCAGGTCGCATGGGTCGTCGGTCAGCGCGGGGTTGCACAACCACGTAGTGGGGACAGGGCCAGTGGGAATGGAGCCAGTGGGGTTGGAGCCGCCCGGCGGCACGACGGGCCCGGACGAGCCCGGCCCCGACGAGCCGGCCGACCCTGCCCAATTGGGTTCCGCCGCCGCACCCGTCGCGGAGACGCCCGCCCCCAGCACCGCAGTCGCCGCGGCCAGCCCTGCCGCTGCCGCGCGAAGCATCGCCTTGCGCGGCCGTACGCGCACGGTCCGCCGTATCCCGGCCCCTCGCTCCATCGCCCGCACCCGCTTGTGATCCACACCACTGATTACCGGTGTGACACTAGCGCTGCGGAGACGGCGCCGCAGGAGATCGCGGCGGGCCCGGTGGCGCCGGGC
>CAYVJJ010000111.1:3609-8179 GCA_964451655.1 uncultured Mycobacteriaceae bacterium
GCCGTCAGATCGCGCAGCCGACGAGCACCGGCTCCGGCACCAGAAGCACCCCGAAGGCCTCGTGGACCCCGTCGCGCACCTCGCGGGCGAGCTCCAGCAACTGCCCGGTGCGCGCCGCCCCTCGGTTGGTCAGGGCCAGCGTGTGCTTGGTGGACAGTCGTACGTCCGACACCTCGCCCGGGTACCCCTTGGCGAAACCCGCGCGCTCGATCAGCCACCCGGCGGACAGCTTGGTGCGCCCCGGCCCCGCCGGGAACCGCGGCATGCGCACGGCCTCCCCGTCGGCCACGCCCACCCGTGCCGCGACCGCCTCCAGCACTGCGGGCAGTCGCGCATCGTCGACGACCGGGTTGGTGAAGAACGAGCCCGCGCTCCACGAGTCGTGGTCGGGCGCGCCGTCGTCGGACCTGAGATCCGCAACCATGCCCTTGCCGGCGCGCAGCCCCAGGACCGTGCGGCGCACCCGGTCGACGGGCAGCCGCGCACCCGTCTCTGCGCCCAGAGCCGCCGCCAGCTCGCGGTACCGCAGCGGGGCGCTCAGCCCGTCGTCGTGCAGGCGCAGCTCCACGGTGAGCACCAACGCGTCGTCCCGGTGTTTCAGCACGGACGTGCGGTATCCGAGTTCCAGCACGTCCGGGGCCACCCATTTCCTCTCGCCGGTGCGACGGTCCAGCAGCTCGACGCGCTCGAGCACGTCCGCGATCTCCGCCCCGTAGGCGCCCACGTTCTGCACGGGGGTGGCACCCGCCGAGCCGGGGATACCCGAGAGGCACTCGATGCCGCCGAGGCCGGACGCCACCGTGGCGGCGACCACGTCGTCCCACAGCGCCCCCGCGTCCGCGCGCACCAGGGTGCCCTCGACCGTCACCTCGGAGGTCGCCACGCGCACCACCGTGCCGTCGAATCCCGCGTCGGCGATCACCAGGTTCGATCCGCCGCCGAGCATCAGAGTGCGGGCCCCGTCGGCGTCGAGCGCGCGCACGACCCTCACCAGCGCGTCGGTATCGCGACAGGTCATCAGGTGTGCGGCAGGCCCGCCGAGGTGCAGCGTGGTCAGCCCGGCCAGCGGGACGTCCGAGGCGTGCTCGGCGCCGGCGTCGGCCGCGAGTCCGGGGAGATCGAAGGTGTGCACAGCAGACCACGGTAACCTGCCCCCATGCCCCGACGCATCGAGTACTCGGCCCGCCTGACCGAGAACGCTGAACGCACCTACAGCGCCCTGGCCGACAGGGCGTACTGGGACGCGCTCATGGAACGGCTCCGGGAGTTCACCCCGGTCTCCGTGGTCGAATCGTTCGAGACCGGAGACTCCGGCATCCGGGTGGAGATGACGCAGGTGATCGCCCGCGAGATGATGCCCGCCGTGGCGCAGACCGTCCTGCAGTCCGACCTGGTGATCACCCGCCTGGCCACGATCGGCCCGTTCGCCGTCGGCGACACCACCGAAGGCGCGTTCTCCGCCACGATCCCCGCCGCTCCGGGCAGCCTCGAGGGGCGGATCACGCTGCGCGACGCGGACTCCGGATCCGAACTCCGCTACGCCCCGGAGGCCAAGGTCAACATCCCGTTCGTCGGCGGCAAGCTGGAGGACCTCATCCTCGAGAACCTCGTGAACCTGTTCACCATCGAGGAGGAGTTCACCAACCACTGGCTGCGCACGCACCCGTGATCCTCATGTTCCTTTAATGTTCATGGTGGACAATCGCATCCGATGACTACCTCACGTACTCCACGCCGGCGGCACACCGCACTGTTCGTCACCCTCGGTCTGGTCGTCGTGCTGGTGGCCGTGCTCGTGGGCGGCGAGTTCTACGCCCGCGACCGCGTCAGCAGCTGTGTGGCCACCGCCCTGCACGACGAGATGGACGGCGACGTCGACGTGAGCCTCGGCGCCACGCCGCTGCTGCTCACCGTGATCACCGGGTCGGTGTCGTCGCTCAGCGTCGACAGCGACAGCGTCAACCTGGCCGGGCCCGGCGAGTCGAGCCTGCGCGGGCTGCAGCTGACGTCCACCATCCACGACATCGACCTGCCGGAGGGCGACGGCACCGGCACCGTCGGCTCCTCCGAGGCCACCGTCCGGTGGGGCAACGACGACATGCTCACCAGCCTGCAGACCCTGCCGTTCGGGATGCTCATCACCGGGGTCACCAGCGATCCGGCCTCCGGCACCATCGACGTGGCCGTGGCCGGCGGGCTCGGACAGATGACGCTCACCCCCAAGGTCAGCGGCGGCGCGGTGACCATGGAGGCCTCGGACATCACCGCCCTCGGCATCGGGCTGCCCACCGGCGGGGCGCAGCAGGTGATCGACCTGCTCACACGCAACCTGGCCGACTACCCCCTGCGGATGCAGCCGCAGTCCGTGGAGGTCACCGATCAGGGCCTGCGGGTGACGCTGAAGGGCGGACAGGCGCCGCTGAACGAGTCCGGCGCCGGAGACATCGACTGCAGCATCCTGTAGCGGCCCGCCGAACCGGGCCGCCCCTCGCACGGCGCTGCGCGGGACGGGCCCGGTTCAGTCCGCGTCGTCGGGCAGGCCGTCGAGCACGGCCCGGGTGCCGGACAGTCCCAACCGCGTCGCGCCCGCGTCGATCATCGCGAGCGCCGTCTCGGCGGTGCGGATCCCGCCGCTGGCTTTGACGCCGAGCCGACCGCCCACCGTCTCCGCCATGAGCGCGACGACGCGGGTGTCCGCACCGCCGGCGGGATGGAAGCCGGTGGAGGTCTTGACGTAATCGGCTCCGGCCTTCTCGGCCATCCGGCAGCACTCGACGACGGCCTCGTCGGCGAGGACGGCAGTCTCCAGGATCACTTTGAGGACGGTCCCCGGCCCGATGGCCTCCCGCACGGCGAGGATGTCGGCCATGACGGCGCCGTAGTCCCCGGCCACCGCGGCGCCCACATCGATGACCATGTCGATCTCCTGGGCGCCGTTCTCCACCGCGAAGGCCGCCTCCGCGGACTTGACCAGCGAATGGTGCTTGCCGGACGGGAACCCGCACACCGCGGCCACCACCAGGCCCTCCGCGCGCACCGGGAGCATGCTCGGCGAGACGCACACCGCGCCCACGCCCAGGTCACGCCCCTCGTCGATGAGGGCGCGCACGTCGGCGGCCGTGGCCTCCGGCTTGAGCAGCGTGTGGTCGACGATCGACGCGACGGTGCTGCGGAATGATCCCGATCCGGCCTGTGCGTTCATGCCTGCGAGCCTGGCACACCGCCCGGCGCGGACGGGCCGCACCCCCTGGGCCAAAATGGAGGGCATGATCACCGCTGGAAGCACGGCCGACGAGGCCGACGACCGCCGCTACGTCCTCAGCCTCGGCTGCCCCGACCGCACCGGCATCGTCGCGCGGATCTCCCAGTTCCTCTCCGAACTCGGCGGCTGGATCGTGGAGGCCGCCTATCACGCGGACCCCAACTCCGGCTGGTTCTTCACCCGGCAGGCCATCCGGGCGTCGTCGGTGGACCTGAGCGCCTATGAGCTGCGCGAGCGCTTCAAGGACGTGGCCGCCGAGCTGGGGCCGGAGACCGAGTGGTCGCTGCACGACTCCGGCACACCCAAGCGGGTGGTGCTGCTGGTGAGCAAAGACGGGCACTGCCTGCACGACCTGCTGGGACGCGCTGCGCAGGGTGAGCTGCCCGCGCAGATCACGGCGGTCATCGGCAACCACCGCACCCTCGAGCCGGTGGTGCGCGCACACGGTATCGCCTTCCACCATGTCCCGTTCCCCAAGGCCGGTACCGATCCCGAGGCGCGCAGGGCCGCGTTCGCGGAGGTCCGGGATCTGGTGGACGCGCACGATCCGCACGCGGTGGTGCTGGCGCGGTTCATGCAGGTGCTGCCGGCCGAGCTGTGCGAGCACTGGGCGGGCCGCGCGCTGAACATCCACCACAGCTTCCTGCCGTCCTTCGCGGGTGCACGGCCCTACCACCAGGCGTTCGACCGCGGCGTGAAGCTCATCGGCGCCACCTGCCACTACGTGACCGCCGAGCTGGACGCGGGCCCGATCATCGAGCAGGACGTCACCCGCATCGACCACACCTACACCACGCGGGACATGGTCCGGCAGGGCCGCGACATCGAAAAACTCGTGCTCTCGCGCGGGCTGCGCTGGCACCTGGAGGACCGGGTTCTGGTGCACGACCACAAAACGGTGGTGTTCAGCTGAGCGGTCCCCGCCTCCGCGCGCGGCGCGCCGGGACGGACGGGCGGCGCGCCGGGACGCCCCCTGTCACGGGCTCGGGCCGGACGCGGCCGGGCCCCGCGGTCACAGCGCGGTGAGGTGGCGGATCTGGGCGTTGACCTCGATGGGTGATTCGACGGGCGCCATGTGCCCCACGGACCGCAGCTCGACGCACCGCTCCAGGTGCCCGGATTCGCGCAGCACCTCCGCCATCCGGCGCGCGTGCACGGGCGGGGTGAGCCGGTCGTCGGTGCCGACGACCACCGTGCTGGGCACGTCCAGCGCCTCCAGGCCCCGGCGCACGTCGAGATCGCTCATCGCCGTGCCCCACCGGCCCCGGTTGCGGGCCGGGCAGGAGTTGACGATCTCGCGGCTGAACG
>CAYVJJ010000112.1:0-8138 GCA_964451655.1 uncultured Mycobacteriaceae bacterium
ACGGAGTGTTGCTGGCGACGCGTCGCCACGTCGACCTCAAGCGCACCTGCAGCGGCATCTGTATGCCCTGCGGCATGTGTTGTATGCGCATGCCCGCGATGCACTGATCCTTCCTTTCGGACGATTCACTTTCTGCATCCGTGCGCTGATCCCCCGGTCATCTGATCGGCACCAGGGCTCAGCCGGCTGAGCATCCGCGCCCTCCCCGTCGGCCCGCACCTACGGAGACCGTCCCGCTCACCGGCCCGCCCGCCGCGCCCCGGTCCATCGATCCCGGTCCCCCGGCATCCTGGACCCGCGCGGGCGGCGCCCTGTACCGCCGACCCCCGGCCCGCGGTCTCGCGCACATGATGCAGAGGACCTTGGAGTCTCACATGTCACCGAACCCCGCCCCCGCCGGCACCGCAGACGGGACCCGAACCGGTGCCCCTGCCGCCCCGAAGCGCCCACGCCCCAAGAAGACCCGCTCCGAGGGGCAGTGGGCCAAGGGCTACCGGGAGCCTCTGAACCCCGTCGAGCGGTTCAAACGCGACGATGCGCCGCTGAACGTGCGCGACCGCATCACCGACCTGTACGCGGAGCTCGGCCACGGCAGCATCGACCAGAATGATCTGCGCGGGCGTTTCCGCTGGATGGGCCTGTACACCCAGCGCGCCGAGGGCTACGACGGCACATACACCGGCGACGACAATGCGGATCTGCTCGAGTCGAAGTACTTCATGATGCGGGTGCGTGCCGACGGGCAGAAGCTGAACCTCGAGCGCATGCGCGTCATCGCGGGGATCTCCCGGGACTTCGCCCGTGACACCCTCGACATCACCAACCGTCAGAACTTCCAGTACCACTGGATCGGGATCGAGAACGTGCCGGAGATCTGGCGGCGCCTGGGCGAGGTCGGCATGCAGACCACCTCCGCCTGCGGCGACTGCCCGCGCGGCATGCTCGGCTCGCCGCTGGCCGGTCTGGCCGTCGACGAGGTGCTCGACGCCAGCCCTGCGCTGGACGAGATCGTCCGCCGCTACATCGGCAACCCCGAATTCGCGAACCTGCCGCGCAAGTACAAGACCGCGGTCTCCGGCCTGCAGGACCTCCCGCACGAAATCAACGACATCGCGTTCGTCGGCGTCGTGCACCCGGAGCACGGCCCGGGCCTGGACCTGTGGGTCGGCGGCGGGCTGTCGACGGTGCCGCATTTCGCGCAGCGCCTCGGCGCCTGGGTGCCGCTCGACGAGGTCCCGGATGTGTGGGAGGCCGTGACCAGCCTGTTCCGCGATTACGGCTACCGGCGTCTCCGCAGCAAGAACCGCCTGAAGTTCCTGGTCAAGGACTGGGGTCCGGAGAAGGTGCGCGAGGTCCTCGAGACCGAGTACCTGCACCGCACGCTCATCGACGGGCCGGCCCCGGAGCCGCTGACCAAGGTGCGCGACCACGTCGGCGTGCAGAAGCTCAAGAACGGGCTCAACGCGGTGGGCGGCGCGCCGGTGTCGGGCCGCATCTCGGGCACCCAGCTGGCCGAGCTCGCCGACGCGGTCGAGCGGGCCGGCGGCTCCGAGGTGCGCACCACGCCATACCAGAAGCTCGTGGCACTGAACATCCCCGACGACAAGGTCGACCAGCTCGTCGCCGACATGGAGCGCATCGGCCTGCCCACGAACCCCACCCCGTGGCGCCGCAGCATCATGACCTGCACAGGCCTGGAGTACTGCAAGCTCGCGTTCGTCGAGACCCGGCGCCGCGCCATCTCGCTGCTGCCGGAACTGGAGGCGCGCATGGCCGACCTCAACTCCCAGCTCGACGTTCCGGTGACGGTGCACCTCAACGGTTGCCCCAATTCGTGCGCGCGGATCCAGACCGCCGACATCGGGTTCAAGGGCCAACTGATCGAGCAGCCCGACGGGACCAAGGCGGAGGGCTTCCAGGTGCACTTGGGCGGAAGCCTGGGCGAGGATCTCGGCCTCGGACGCAAGGTCCGCCAGCACAAGGTGCTCTCGAGCGAACTGGGCGATTACATCGAGCGCGTCGTGCGCAACTTCATCGCCCAGCGCGGCGAAGGCGAGCGGTTCGCGCAGTGGGTGGCGCGGGCCGGCGAGGAGGATCTGCGATGAGCACCGCCGTCCGACAGGATCTTTCCGGTACCGGGCGTCTACGTGAGATCGCCCGTCAGGGTGAGGACCTGGTCCGCGGCGGCGGGCTCGACGAGTCCGACGCCTCCGCGCTGCTCGAGTGGACCGCGCAGGCGTTCGGCGACGGGTTCATCGTCGCGTCCAACATGCAGGACGCCGTGCTGGTGGACCTCGCGGCGCGCGCCAAGCCGGGCGTGGACGTGCTCTTCCTCGACACCGGCTACCACTTCGCCGAGACGATCGGCACGCGCGACGCCGTGGCGGGCACGTACGACGTGCACATCGTCGACGCGACTCCGGAGCAGTCGGTCGCCGAACAGGACGCGTCCGAGGGCAAGGACCTGTTCGCGCGGAACCCGGGGCGGTGCTGCCACCTGCGGAAGGTGGTGCCGCTCAAGCGGACCCTCGCCGGCTACGACGCGTGGGTGACGGGAATCCGCCGGGTGGAGTCGCCGACGCGCGCGCAGGCGCCGGCGATCTCGTTCGACGAGACCTTCGGGCTGGTGAAGATCAACCCGATAGTCGCGTGGGACGACGAGGAGTTCCAGCGCTACATCGACGACCACGGGGTTCTGGTCAATCCGCTCGTGTTCGACGGCTATCCGTCGATCGGGTGCGCCCCGTGCACCGCCAAGCCACTCCCCGGAGCCGACCCGCGCAGCGGGCGGTGGGCCGGTTCGACCAAGACGGAATGCGGGTTGCACTCATCATGACTATCGATCTGACCGACGACATCACCACGCACGGCGACGGCGCCGCTCCGGGTGCGCTCCCGGCGCCCGGCACCTTCGACACGCTCACCGCTCTCGAATCCGAAGCGGTGCACATTTTCCGCGAGGTGGCCGGCGAGTTCGAGCGACCGGTGATCATGTTCTCCGGCGGCAAGGACTCGACGGTCCTGCTGCACCTGGCGGTCAAGGCGTTCTGGCCGGCCCCGATGCCCTTTCCTGTTCTGCACGTGGACACGGGACACAACCTGCCGGAGGTGCTCGAGTTCCGGGACCGTCTCGTGGAGGCCCACGGCCTGCGACTCGTGGTCGCCAGCGTCGAGGACTATCTCGCCGACGGCCGGCTGCAGGAGCGCCCCGACGGGATCCGCAACCCGCTGCAGATCCAGCCGCTGCTGGACGCGATCACCGAGGGGCGGTTCGACGCGGTCTTCGGCGGCGCTCGCCGGGACGAGGAGCGCGCCCGCGCCAAAGAGCGCATCTTCAGCCTGCGCGACGCCTTCGGGCAGTGGGACCCCAAGCGGCAGCGCCCGGAGCTGTGGAACCTCTACAACGGCCGGCACGCGCCCGGAGAACACGTCCGCGTGTTCCCGCTGAGCAACTTCACCGAGCTGGACATCTGGCGCTACATCGCCCGCGAGGGCATCGAGCTGGCGCCCCTCTACTACGCGCACGAGCGCGAGGTGTTCAACCGTGACGGCATGTGGATGACCCCGGGACCGTGGGGCGGCCCACGCGACGGCGAGCAGCTCGAGACCCGCTCGGTGCGCTACCGCACCGTCGGCGACGGCTCGACCACCGGCGCCGTGCTCTCCTCGGCCGCCGACAACCGGGCGATCCTGGACGAGCTCACGGTCAGCCGGCTCACCGAGCGCGGCGCGACGCGCGGAGACGACCGTGTCTCCGAGGCGGCGATGGAAGACCGCAAACGCCAGGGCTACTTCTGAATCGATGGGACACCTCTGATGACTTCTGAAACGCACGCACAGCCGGATCTGCTGCGCCTGGCGACCGCGGGCAGCGTCGACGACGGAAAATCGACCCTGGTCGGGCGCCTGCTGTACGACACCAAGTCGGTGCTTGCCGACCAGATCGACGCCGTCACCCGGGCGTCGGTGGACCGCGGGCTCGACACCCCCGACCTGTCCCTGCTCGTGGACGGTCTGCGCGCCGAACGTGAGCAGGGCATCACCATCGACGTGGCCTACCGCTACTTCGCCACTCCCGCGCGCTCGTTCGTGCTGGCGGACACGCCGGGGCACGTCCAGTACACGCGCAACACCGTCTCGGGCGCCTCCACCGCCCAGTTGGTCGTCCTGCTCGTGGACGCGCGCAACGGCGTGGTCGCGCAGACACGCCGGCACGCGGCCGTGCTCGCCCTGCTGGGCGTGCCGCGGATCGTGCTGGCCGTCAACAAGATAGACCTGGTGGAGGACGCGGAGTCGGTGTACACGACGATCGCCGCCGAGTTCGGTGAGCTCACCGCGAGCCTGGGCTGGGACGAGGATGCCGTGCAGGCGATCCCGGTCTCCGCTCTGCACGGCGACAATGTCGCGGTCCGCTCCGACGACACCCCGTTCTACTCCGGCCCCACGCTGATCGAGCACCTCGAGTCGGTGCCGGTGGACGCCGAGCCCGACACCGTGGGCCTGCGATTCCCCGTCCAGTACGTGATCCGCCCGCGCACCCCCGAACATCCCGACTACCGCGGGTACGCCGGGCAGGTGTCGGTGGGAACGGCCCGCGTGGGCGACGAGGTGGTGGCGCTGCCGTCGGGCGTGCGCAGCACCATCGAAAAGATCGACACCGCTGACGGCGCACTGGATTCCGCTCAGGCGGGCCGCAGCGTGACAATCGTGCTCGCCGACGACATCGACGTCTCGAGGGGTGACGTCATCTCGTCCGTCGGGGATGCACCCTCTCCGGTGCGGGAGTTCACCGCCACCGTCTGCTGGCTGGCCGAGAGCCCGCTGCGGGCGGGTGCGCGTGTGCTGATCAAGCACGGTACGCACACGTCGCAGGCCATCGTCGATGCGGTCGAATCGCGCTTCGACGAACAGGCCCTGGCCGTGGCTCCCGCACCGGATGAGCTGGCGCTCAACGATATCGGAGTCGTGCGCCTGCGTACGGCGGATGCACTGCCGGTGGACGATTACCAGGCGAGCCGGCGCAGCGGATCGTTCCTGCTGATCGACGCCGCGAGCGGCAACACCCTGTCGGCCGGGCTGGTCGGCAACACGCTCGACGCGGTGCGCACACTGGTGGGGCCGACGGCATGAGTGCCGCCACGCCGTTGATCGCCGTGGCGCACGGCAGCCGGGACCCTCGGTCCGCCCGCACGATCGGTGAGATCGCCGGGGCGCTCGCCGCCGCACACCCCGAGCTGGACGTGCACGTGGCGTTCCTCGATCTGTCGGTCCCGTCGCTGGGCGATGTCGTCGACACCGTTGCGCGCGCCGGACATTCCCGTGCGATCGTGGTGCCACTGCTGCTCGGGAGCGCCTTCCATTCGCGGGTCGACCTGCCGGCGCTGCTGTCCGCGGCATCCTCCCTGCATCCGGGCCTGGAGCTGACCCAGGCGCCGGTGCTGGGCGACGACGAGCGTCTGGTGGCCGCGCTGCGCGACAGGATCGTCGCCGCAGGCGCCGGCCTCGACGACCCGGAGGTAGGCGTGGCGCTGTCCGCGGTCGGCTCCTCGTCCGAGTCCGCCAACGCGGTCACCAGGTCGCTCGCCGCGCGTGTGGCCGCCGGCACCGCGTGGCACAGCGTGGAGGTGTGCTTCGCGGCCGGCGAGCCGGGTGTCTCCGGCACCATCGACCGGCTGCGCGCCGGCGGAGCGCGCCGGTTCGTCGTGGGCTCGTGGTTTCTCGCTCCGGGACTGCTCAATGAGCGGATCCGGCGCAGTGCCCGGACGAGCGAACCGGGCGTGCTCGTCGCCGAACCGTTGGGTGCCCACGCGCTGCTTCCGCAGGTGATCGTCGACCGCTACCGGCACGCCCTGCGCGCCGCCCGGCCCGCCGAGCCGGGGGTGTCCGCGGCGGCCTGACCTCGCCGCAGCCGCCGGCGCCGGTGCACCTCGCCGACCTCCGTGCACCGTCCGACTACGTCCGCGGTGCCGGCGATGAACACGTACTCGAGGTTCCGCAGCCGTTTCACCTCGCCGACACGCAGACCATCCGGGTTGTGGATGCCGATCTGCGCGCCGACGTACCGCTTGCTGTCGAACGCCAGGAGCCGGACGTCTTCGTAGCCGGCGCCGCGTAGCGTCGCGAGCATCTCCTCGGCGCTGATCCACGATTCGTCGTTGTAGGACACCAGCAGCGTGTCCGCCTTCGCACGACTGATCACCGAGGCCAGCGCCGCGGGCATCGCGCGCTTCCGGTTGAAGACGCTCTTGGTACTCTCGTCCCTCGAATCGACGCGCTTGCAGGCGATCCCGTAGTAATCGGGCTGGTCCCAGCGCACCAGCGTCTCCCAGATGTGGTAGTTCGTGAAGTAGCGGTGCTGGTTGTACGGCGGGTCCAGGTACATCAGATCCGCGCGGTCCAGTGCGTCCACCGTGCGCAGAGCGTCCCCCACCACGGTCCGCCCCGGTCCGGGGATCAGCCCGGGGACGGTCAGCTTCAGATCATTGTGCGCCCGCGGCGCCCACTGTTTGAGGTAGGCCATCTGCACACCGGCCGTCGAGTCGACGCGATCGGCCGCCAGCATGAGGCTCGTCAGCAGCACCGGATACAGCGGATGCCCCGCGTACTCCGACTCGATGGCGTTGCGGACGGCGTCGACCCGCATCCCGTTCTTCGGCTGGAAGTAGCGCGACTCCCGGCAGAACGTACGCGTGAAGTACCCGTCCTCCCCCGGCAGTGAGTTGAGGCGCTCAAGGATCTCCTCGAGCTCGTCGGAGCGCACCGCCGCGGCGTCGGTGGCGATATAGCAGTCCGACAGCACCCCGCTGTAGGTGGCGATGTCCGCCGCGGTCACGCGCAGCCCGCGCCGCTTGAACTCCTGCGCGACGCGGGTGGTGCCGGTGAACAGATCCACCGCCGTCCTCGCCCCGGACGCCGCCGCCAGGTCCCCCAGGACGGGGACCAGTGTCCGTTTGCTGCCGATGTACTTGATCACGGACCCGAGTCCTCACGCGATCCGGCGTCCGCCCCTCAGAGGTCCTCGGCCCGCAGCTGCTCGGGCGTCTTCGGAGAGAGCAATCCGGGCGCCACGTCGTAGACGGTCTTGGCGCCGTACTCGCCGCGGGCGCTCATCCGGTACGCGGCGCGGGCGTATGCCACCAGCACGCTCGAGGTGAAGCCCGGGTTGCTGCCCAGCTTCAGGCTGAATTCGTACACCTGCGGATCCGGCTCGCCGCCCATTCCGGTCTCACCGCTGCGGATGACGAAGCCGCCGTGCGGGATCCCGGCATGGTCGCGGCGCAGCTCCTCCTCCGTGAGGAAGTGCACGGTGGTCTCGTACGGTTCGAAGTAGTGCGGCATGGTCACGATCGCCTCGCGCACGGCATCCGCGTCGGCCCCCTCCTCGAGCACCACGAAGCACTCGCGCACGTGCTTCTCGCGGGTCTCCAGGTCCGGACGGTCCCCGCTGCGCACCGTCTCGATGGCCCGCTCCGAGGGGATCGTGTACTGCACGCCGGCGGCCACCCCGGGCACCTTGCGCACCGCGTCCGAATGCCCCTGGCTCACGCCCCGGCCCCAGAACGTGTAAGTGTCCCCGCTGGGCAGGATCGACTCGCCGTAGACGCGGTGGACAGAGAACAGGCCCGGATCCCAGCCGGTGGAGATGACGGCGGTCTTCTCCGCGGCGCGCGCCGGGCCGTCCACGGAGGCGAAGTACTCCGGGATGCGGGCGTGCGTATCGTAGCTGTCGACGGTGTTGAACCGCGCCGCGAGCTGCGGCCCTTGCTGCGGCAGGTCCTCCTTGGAGCCGCCGCACAGGATGAGCACGTCCACCGTGTCCTCGAAGCGGGCGAGATCGTCCCAGGCGTGCACCCGCGTCGAGGGCGACAGCGGCGTCACTGTCACCGGCTCGCGCCGGGTGAACACGCCCACCAACTCCATATCGGGCGTGCGGGCCACGGCGGCCTCGACGCCTCTGCCCAGGTTCCCGTATCCCGCGATACCGATCCGGATCTTCTCACCCACTGCGCGCTTCTCCTCCCGCCGTCGTCAGCGGCCCGTGCCGCTGTGCCCTGTACGAGCGACCGCTATGCCCTGTACGAGCGACCGCTGTGCCCTGTACAACCGAGCCACTCCGTGCCGCGGTTCTCACCGTCGCC
>CAYVJJ010000113.1:0-8021 GCA_964451655.1 uncultured Mycobacteriaceae bacterium
CTCATCCGGCGGCCATCACCGCCAGGATCTCGTAGACGATGTGCGCGGCCGCGATGCCGGTGATCTCCGCGTGGTCGTAGGCGGGCGCCACCTCCACGACGTCCGCGCCGAGCAGCTCGAGCCCGGCCAGAGCGCGCAGCGTGCCCAGCAGCTCGCGGGAGGTCAGCCCGCCGGCCTCGGGCGTGCCGGTGCCAGGGGCGTGCGCGGGGTCGAGCACGTCCACATCCACCGACACGTAGACGGGGCCGGCCCCCAGGCGCCGCAGCATCGCCTCGGCCACGCCCGCGGTTCCCCGCTCCTCGTAGTCGTCGGCAGTGATCACCCGGAAGCCCAGCACGGCGTCGTCGTGCAGGTCGTGCGCCGAGTACAGCGGGCCGCGCGTGCCCACGTGCACGCAGCGCCGCAGGTCCAGCAGCCCCTCCTCGCTCGCCCGGCGGAACGGGGTGCCGTGGGTGAACGGCGCGCCGAAGTAGGTGTCCCACGTGTCCAGGTGCGCGTCGAAGTGCACCACCGCCACCGGGCCGGCCTCCCGCGCGAGCGCCCGCAGGATCGGCAGCACCACCGTGTGGTCCCCGCCGAGCGTCACCACCCGCGCCCCCGGCGCGCGCAGCCCGGCCACGCCCTCCTCCACGGCGCTGAGCGCCTCCGGGATATCGAACGGATTCAGCGCCAGATCGCCCGCGTCCACCACCTGCCGGGCGGCGAACGGCGACACCCCGAGCCCCGGGTGGAACGGCCGCAGCAGCATCGACGATGCGCGGACGTGGCCGGGGCCGAAGCGCGCGCCCGGACGGTACGAGGTGCCCGCGTCGAAAGGCGCGCCGAGGATCGCGACGGCGCCGCGCAGGGCGTCCGCATCCACCTGATCGAGGCGGGGCAGGCGGGCGAACGTGGGCGGGCCCGCGAACCGGGGGACGCGCGTGGCGTCCACGGGGCCCTGCGGATCCGGCATGGTGCCCATTGTCCCCGGCGCCCGCCGCGGATTGGCGGTTCTTCGGTGATTTCCGTGATCGGAGCACCGAAGAACCGCCAACTCGTCGGGCGTGCCCGTAGCATCAGTGCCCGTGACGCACCCCGCCGACAGCCATGATCTGATCCGCGTGCACGGCGCGCGGGAGAACAACCTCGACGACGTCAGCGTGGAGCTGCCCAAGCGCCGGCTCACGGCCTTCACGGGCGTATCCGGCTCGGGCAAGAGCTCGCTGGTGTTCCACACGATCGCCGCCGAGTCGCAACGGCTCATCAACGAGACCTACAGTGCCTTCGTGCAGGGGTTCATGCCCACGCAGTCGCGGCCCGACGTGGACGTGCTCGACGGGCTGACCACAGCGATCATCGTCGACCAGGAGCGGATGGGCGCCAACCCGCGCTCCACGGTGGGCACCGCCACCGACGCGGACGCCATGCTGCGCATCCTGTTCAGCCGGCTGGGCGTCCCGCACATCGGCAGCGCGCAGGCGTTCTCGTTCAACGTCGCGTCGATCAGCGGCGCCGGGGCGGTCACGTTCGAGAAGGGCGGCCGGGAGGTCAAGGAGCGCCGCGAGTTCTCGGTCACCGGCGGCATGTGCCCCCGCTGCGAGGGCCGCGGAGAGGTCAGCGATTTCGACCTGACCGCCCTCTACGACGACTCCAAATCGATCCGCGAGGGCGCCCTCACCATCCCCAACTACAGCGTCAACGGGTGGTACGGGCGCATCTTCATCGGCTGCGGCTTCTTCGACCCCGACAAGCCCATCGCGAAGTTCACCAAGCGCGAGCTGAGCGCCCTGCTCTACAAGGAGCCCACCCGCATCAAGGTGGACGGCGTCAACGTCACCTTCGAGGGGCTGATCCCCCGCATCCGGAAGTCGTTCCTGTCCAAGGACCGCGAGGCGATGCAGCCGCACATCCGCGCCTTCGTCGACAGGGCCATCACCTTCGGCACGTGCCCCGAGTGCGGCGGCACACGGCTCAGCGATCTCGCCCGCTCCGCGAAGATCGACGGCAAGAGCATCGCCGACGCGAGCGCGATGCAGATCAGCGACCTCGCGGCGTGGGTGCGGGGGCTGGCGGACGGCGAGGCCGGGGGCGCCGCCTCGGTGGCGCCGTTGCTCGACGCGCTGCGCGACACCCTCGACTCGTTCGTGCGGATCGGCCTGGGCTACCTGAGCCTGAACCGCCCGTCGGGCACCCTCTCCGGCGGGGAGTCCCAGCGCGCCAAGATGATCAGGCACCTCGGGTCGTCGCTCACCGACGTCACCTACGTGTTCGACGAGCCGTCGATCGGACTGCACCCGCACGACATCGCGCGCATGAACGAGCTGCTGCTGCAGCTGCGGGACAAGGGCAACACCGTGCTGGTGGTGGAGCACAAACCGGAGGTCGTGGGCATCGCGGACCACGTGGTGGACCTGGGGCCGGGCGCCGGGACCGACGGCGGCCGCATCGTGTTCGAGGGCACAGTGGAGGACCTGCGGTCCGGTGGCACGCTCACCGGCCGGCACTTCGACGACCGCGCCGCGCTCAAGGAGACGGTGCGCGAGCCCACCGGCGCCATCGAGATCCGCGGCGCCTGCGCCCACAACCTCAAAGATGTCGACGTCGACATCCCCACCGGGGTGCTCGTGGCGGTCACGGGCGTGGCCGGCTCCGGCAAGAGCTCGCTCATCGACGGCTCGCTGGCGGGCCGCGACCTGCCCGGCGGCGGCGCCGTGGTGATGGTCGACCAGTCCGGGATCACGGGCTCGCGCCGCAGCAATCCGGCCACCTACACGGGGCTGCTGGAGCCGGTGCGCAAGGCGTTCGCCAAGGCGGGCGGCGTCAAGCCCGGCCTGTTCAGCGCCAACTCCGACGGCGCCTGCCCGGCCTGCAAGGGCGCCGGCGTCATCTACACCGACCTGGTGGTGATGGCGGGCGTGGCCACGGTGTGCGAGGAGTGCGAGGGCCGCCGGTACAAGGCCGAGGTGCTCGAGTACCGCCTGGGCGGCCGGAACATCGCCGAAGTGCTGGACATGTCCGTCGCCGAGGCGGAGCAGTTCTTCGCAGGGGAGGTCGAGGGTGCGGCCGACGCGCGCATCCCGGCCGCCCACAAGATCCTGGTGCGACTGGTGGACGTCGGCCTGGGGTACCTGCGTATCGGCCAGCCGCTGACGACCCTGTCCGGCGGCGAGCGCCAGCGCATCAAGCTGGCCACGCAGCTGGGCGCCAAGAACGAGTCGGAGACCTCCCTGTACATCCTCGACGAGCCCACCACCGGCCTGCACCTGGCGGACGTGGACCAGCTGCTGGCGATGCTCGACCGGCTCGTGGACTCCGGCCGCTCCGTGGTGGTGATCGAGCACCACCAGGCGGTGATGGCCCACGCGGACTGGATCATCGACCTGGGCCCCGGGGCCGGGCACGACGGCGGGCGCGTGGTGTTCGAAGGCACGCCGCGGCAGTTGGTTGCCGACGGGTCCACGCTCACCGGAGAGCACCTGGCCGAGTATGTGGGCGGCGCGTAGCGGCGGGAGGGCGGCCGCATCCGGCGCCCGGCATCCCGTCGGTCGGCCGGCTGCGCCCGCCGGCCTGGCGGAAATACAGCGCGCACAGGGGCTGTTCTGGTCAGATGGAAGGGGCCTCGTCCCGAGCCCCCGGTCGATCCGAGCAGAGGAGTCACCAGTGGATCCGAAGCGTTCGAACGCCCGCCTGCGCCGGCTGCCGCTGCGCCTTGCAGCGGGCGCGTTCATCCTCAACTCGGGGATCGGAAAGCTGAGTCTCGACGACGACGGCGCGTCGGGGTTGCAGTCGATGGCGGCCAACGCCGTCCCGCCGGTGACGGGGCTGTCTCCCGGCACCTTCGGCAAGGCCCTCGCCGGCGCGGAGATCGGGCTGGGCGCCGCATTGCTGGCGCCGTTCGTGCCGCCGGCCGTGGCCGGCGCCGGGCTGACGGCCTTCAGCGCCGGGCTGCTCACCATGTACGCCCGCACCCCCGGCATGCACGAGGAGGGCTCGCCCCGGCCGACGCAGCAGGGGACCGCCATCGCGAAGGACTCGTGGCTGCTGGGCATCGGTACGAGCCTGCTGATCGACGCGGCGGTATCCCGGAACAAGCGGACGGCGCGCGCGGCGTCGGCGGACTCCGCGGACACGGGGGCGTCGAGCGGGTAACCGACCGGCCGGACCGAACGCGGAGGTGCGTCATGCGCGTGGCATTACTCCAGGGGCCCGAGTCCTCCGAGGTGGACGGAGCATTGGCAGAGGTGGCCGCCTCCGCACGTTCGGCCGCCGAGTCCGGGGCGGCCATCCTGGTCTGCTCCGAGCTGACGTGCACCGGATTCCGCCGCCCCCTGTCGCCGGAGCCGAGGCCCGGGGGGCAAGTGCAGGCCCCCATCGGCCGGGCGATGAGGCAGGCGGCGCGCGAGGCCGGCATCGCCATCGCCTACGGCTACGTCGAGCAGGGGCCGGACGACGGGCCGGGTGGGACGGACGGGCCGGGTGGGGCGCCGCTGTACAACGCGGTCGCGGTCCTGGGTGCGGATGGCGAGCCCGTCACGCACTACCGCAAGACCCACCTGTACCGGCCGCATGACGACGAGGCGCCCGCATCGGCCGGGGGAGCGCCGTCGGACTCCCATTTCACCCCCGGCGACCAGCTGGTGGTGCAGTTCGAACTGGGCGGCCTGACCTGCGGGGTCCTGATCTGCTACGACGTGGAGTTCCCGGAGGCCGTGCGGGCCCACGCCCTGGCGGGTACCGACTGGCTGCTGGTCCCCACCGCGCTGGCCTACCCGGACGACCACGTCGCGAGCATCCTGGTGCCCGCGCGGGCGGTGGAGTCCCAGATGTTCATCACCTACGTCAACCGGATCGGGCAGGAGCCGGGGGAGTTCCGGGACTCGCCGGTCACCTACTACTGCGGGCACACCTGCGCGGTGGCGCCGGACAGTACGGAGTTCGCGCGGGCGGGCGACGACGCCGAACTGCTGGTGGTGGACCTGGACCACGAACTGCTGGAACGCTCGCGCCGGCGCAGCACCTACCTGGCGGACCGGCGCGCCGACCTGTACGGACATCCGGGATGAGCATTCCGACGGCGCCGGGGCCCGGCCGCCCGCTGTCGATGATCGGGCCGGACTTCCCCTTCCCGTACGACGGGTTCCGCGCCCACCCCGCCGGGATCGGCGCGGTGCCCCCGGCGGCGCACGGCACCGAGGTCGCGGTGATCGGTGCCGGGCTGTCCGGCATGGTCACGGCCTACGAGCTGCTGCGCATGGGACTGCGGCCGGTGGTCTACGAGGCCGAGCAGATCGGCGGGCGCATGCGGTCCGCAGAGTTCGAGGGGCATCCGGGCACCGTCGCAGAGATGGGGGCGATGCGGTTCCCGCCCTCGTCGACCACCCTGTACGGCTACCTCGACGAGGCGGGGCTGCGCACCGTGCCGTTCCCCAATCCGCTTTCTCCGGCCGCGCACGACACCGTCATCGACCTCAAGGGCACCACCGTCCGCGGACGCACGCTGGACGAGCTGCCGGAGGTGTTCCGCCGCGTCGCCCGCGGGTGGGAATCCGCGCTGGAGGACGGCGCCGGACTGTCCGCCCTGCGGACGGCGATCCGTGCAAGGGATCCTGAATCCATTGCGGCGCTGTGGCATCCGCTGGTGCGACGCTACGACGACACCGCTTTCCACCGCTTCCTGGTGGACTCGCCGCACCTGCGTTCGTTCGCGGACCGCGAGCTGTTCGGCCAGGTGGGCTTCGGCACCGGCGGGTGGGACACGGACTTCTCCAACTCGATCCTCGAGGTGTTGCGTGTGGTGGCGACCGCCGCCGACGAGGAACACCGGGGGATCGTCGGCGGCGCACAGCAATTGCCGCTGAGACTGTGGACCTCCCCGCCCCGGGGGGCGGTGTACTGGCCGGAGGGCACCTCGCTCGCAACACTGCACGACGGCGGTGCTCCCCGGCCGGCGGTGACGGCCCTGGCGCGCACCCACCCGCACAGGGTCACCGTCACCGCCGCGGACGGCGCGATCGCAACCTACCCGGCCGTGGTGCACACGGCTCCGGTATGGCTGCTGCTCAACACGATCCGCACCGACGAGTCGCTGCTGGGGGCCGCGCACTGGAGCGCGGTCGAGCGCACGCACTACATGGGGTCGAGCAAGGTGTTCGCGCTGGTGGACCGGCCGTTCTGGCGCGACGTGGATCCGGCGACCGGGTCGCCGGTGATGGGGATGACGCTCACGGACCGCCTGCCCCGCGGCACCTACCTTCTGGACGGCGCCCTCGCGGGGGCGGGGCACGAGCGTCAGGCGGAGGGCCCGGCGGTGATGTGCCTGTCCTACACCTGGGCCGATGATTCGCTCAAACTCGTTCCCCTCGATGCCGCCGAGCGGATGGACCTGATGCTGGACTCGCTGGGCCGGATCTACCCGGGGCTCGACATCCGGCGGCACGTCATCGCCTCTCCGCTGACCGTCTCCTGGGAAGTGGAGCGCAACTTCATGGGCGCCTTCCGCGCCAATCTCCCCGGGCACTACCGCTACCAGGAGCGGCTGTTCACGCACTTCATGCAGGACCGGTTCCGACCGGAGCACCGCGGCGTGTTCCTGGCCGGCGACGACATCTCCTGGACGGCCGGCTGGGCCGAGGGGGCGGTGCAGACGGCGCTCAACGCGGTGTGGGGCGTGATGCACCACCTGGGCGGGGCATGCGACCCGCGGAACCCGGGGCCCGGAGACCGATTCGCCGCGCTCGCGCCCCTGCGGCTCCCGGACGTGGTCTGAGGCTCACGCACGTCTGCAGCGTCGGATGTCGCTGCGGAGCGACGCCCTCCGCGTTGAATCACCGTCGATCGTGCCCGGCGTTTTGCAGCAGCGTGGTCTCATAACGTCGTGGGATCACAGCGTCGGCGAACGGGGTGACGGAGATGCGGACCGGAGGGACGTGCAGGACAGTGCTGCAACGTGCGGCGACCCGGAGTGCCCGGTGCCGCCGGAGCGCGGCGACTGTGAGCGCCGCAGCGACGCTGGCAGCCGCGGCCGCAGTGGGCGCCGGGACCGCGGCCGCGGCCCCGGATCCGGTGCACGCATCGATCCAGCAGGCCGGCGATGCGGCCCTGTACCGGTCGGGACTGCAGGTCTACGAGGTCGCCGCGGTCCGCCCCGCCGCGAACACCTCGCCTCCGGCCCAGGAGCTGGTGATGAGGCGCGTGCACTCGTCCGGCGACGGGATCCCGGGGGCGACGCGGTTCGCGTTCGTGGGCGCGCCGCTGCCGGAGGCCTTCGTCGTCGCGGAGGCCTGGAATCAGCCGGGAGTGCCGTCGGGGCTGCTCATGCCCGCCGATCCGGTGACGCTCGAGGAGCACCGCGTGAGCACCGGCTTGACGATGGTCAGCGTTCTGAGCGGTCCGGTCGGGCCGTTGGCCGGCGCCGGAATGTCGACCCCCTATCTGGGGTGATGTCGGATGGCCGGCACCTTCACGAAGTCCGATCCGCACGCACCGGCCGGGTTCTTCGCCACCGAGGCCGCGGGACTGCGCTGGCTGGACGAGGCGCACGGGGCGCGCATCGTCCGGGTCCGCACGGTCAGCGAGACCGCCCTGGAGCTGGAGCGCATCGACGAGGCCATGCCCGCGGAGGCCGCCGCCGTCGCGCTGGGCCGGGGCGTTGCGCGGATGCACACGGCCGGGGCAGAGCAGTTCGGTGCGTTGCCGCCGGGCGCGGAGCAGTACTTCTTCGGCCCGATGAGCCACCCGTTGGCGCTTCCGCACGCACCGTCGCGCCGTTTCGGGGAATTCTATGCCGCGGCACGCGTGGAGCCGGTGACCCGCTGGTGCCGCGAGCAGGGGGTGATCGACCGCTCGCTGGCGGACGGGGTCGCGCACGTCTGCGACGACCTCCGCGGCGGGCGCTGGGACCTCGACCCGCACGGTCGGCCTGTCCCCCCGGCGCGGGTGCACGGCGACCTGTGGGCCGGCAACGTGCTGTGGACCGGGGACGGCGCGGTGCTCATCGACCCGGCCGCGCACGGCGGGCATCCCGAGTCGGACCTGGCGATGCT
>CAYVJJ010000114.1:0-7992 GCA_964451655.1 uncultured Mycobacteriaceae bacterium
GGACGGTTCCCGCTGGAGGACTACGAGTTCCGCGCGCCGCCGGTGCCGGCCGCGTTCTGATCCGGCGCTTCTGTTGCCCGCACCTGCACCCTTGCCGGCGCGGGACGTGGAGCCCGTCGGCGGGCGTCAGCCGGGAGCATTTCCGAACACGCGCCGGAGGTCGGCGAGGACATCGAAGACATGCGTGGGCCTGACATCCGGTGCGATCACCTTCCGTACTGCCAGCCCCAGTACGAGATCCAGCAGCAGTTCCGCGAGCCGATACGCGGGTATCACGGCCAGGACCTGTTCCGGCGCCACGCGTTCGAGCAGCTGGGACAGGTCGGCCACCGCGGAGCGGTTGCGATCCCCTTCGGTGTCGATCAGGGCGGTGTCGCCGCGGCTGGCGAGGGCGAACTCCAGCTCGATGCGCGGCCACCCCGAGTCGAGCGCAGCCAGCGCCCACTGTTCGATGTGTTCCGACGGCGTGCTCCCGCCGCTGGATCCGGACAGCAGTGCGCTGATCTCGGAACGCGCTTCGCTTTGAAGCTCACGCAGCACCTCGAGGGCCAACTCGGCCTTCGTCCCGAAATTCGAGTAGACGGCGCCGGTGGTGTATCCGGCGCGGGAAGCGATGGAAGCGATGGAGGTGGCCGTGTAGCCGTCCTTCAACATGAGTTCACGCGCCGCGCGCTTGAGTTCCTTCCGTGTCTGCGCTTGCGCGATCATCCGTGAGTTCGTCGCCATGCCCACCAATCTATCCGGGGCTGTCCTCGCCCCTTGTGCACGCCGAAGTCAGATAGTAACGTTATCTCACATAATCACGTTATCTGGAGGAATGGATGATCGGAGTCGAAGGCGTGGCCATGCGGGCGGTACTGCGGGTCATGGGGCCGCCGATGGAGCGGAACGAGGACCGGCTGCGAGCGGCCGTGCGTGGCAAGACCGTGCTCATCACCGGCGCCTCGTACGGCCAAGGGGAGGCGACGGCACGTCTGCTGGCCGCGGCAGGCGCCACGGTCCTGATCGCCGCCAGAACCCGGGACCGCCTCGCGGGGATCGCCGCGGAGATCACCGATGCCGGCGGTCAAGCGCACGCCTATCCGGTGGATCTGAGCGACATGGACTCGGTGGACGGGTTCGCCCGCAGGGTTCTCGCTGAGCACGGACGCGTCGACATCCTGATTCACAACGCCGGGAAGTCGCTGCGGCGCAGCATCTTCCGGAGTGCAGTACGCCGCCGCGACATGGATGCGATGGTGGGCGTGAACTTCCTGGGCCCGATGCGTTTGACACTGGCGCTGTTGCCCTCGATGAAGGAATGCGGCGGCGGCCAGATCATCAACATCGCGACGGCCGGACTGTGGATGGCCCCGGCAGCGCCGCGCTGGTCGTTCTACCTGGGGTGCAAAGCGGGTTTCGACGTGTGGATCCGCTCAGTGGGGCTGGAGAGCGCCTCCTCGGGAATCGACGTGACGAGCATTTACGCGGGCCACATCAAGAGCCGGATGGTGGCCACACGGTGGGTGAGCATGATGCCCGGGCACACGCCGGAACAGGCGGCGAGGATCGTCGGCTACGCCATCGCCCGCCGTCCCGTCCGGTTGGCGCCGCGGTTCCTCGGCACCGTGAGGATCGCGGGTCTGATCTGCGAAAGGCCGCTGGGCCTGGTGCTGCGCTACGTCGACCGGCACAGCGGGGAGACACCGGCCTCGGAAGCGGCGTTCGCCCGCGCGAGCGCCGGCGGCGACCGCGCGCTGAGCAGTGGCTCCGGGGGCATCGCGTGAGTGCGGCACAGGTCTCCAGCCGGGCCGGCGGGCGGCAGTGGTTCGAGGCGGCTGCGGCGGTGTGCCGCTCGGGCGTCCTCACACCGCCCGGGCCGCGCCGGGCGCTGCGCATGGCCGAGGGCCTCTACCGCCACGGTGGGACCCCGGCGACGTTGTTCGCCGTCGCCGCCGCTCGATACCCGGATCGGGCAGCGCTGATCGATGACGCCGGCACGATCACGTTCGGCGAGCTGTACCGGCAGGCGACGGCTCTGGCGGTGCACCTGCACGCCCGCCGCCCGTCGTCGGTGGCGGTGGCATGCCGGAACCACCGCGGCTTCGTGCTGGGGTTCGCGGCCGCAGCGATCCTCGGATCTGAGTTCATCGCGATCAACACCGAGATGCCGCCGCCGCAACTGACGGAACTCCTGCGCCGGCACGCGCCCGACGTCCTCGTCTACGACGACGAGTTCGCGCAGACCGTGGACCGCAGCGGCATCGGCGCCTACCGCGTGTGCGCCGGCCGTGGTCGGGGTGCCGACGGCCACCGGCGGATGCTGGAGGAGATCTGCTCGTCGCGCTCGGGCGGCGCTGCGAAGCCGGCGCGGCGCCCCGGAAAGATCACCTTGCTGACCTCGGGAACGACCGGGCTGGCCAAAGGCGTCCCGCGCTCGGTCCGTCCGTGGGGGATCGTCCAGCTCGCCGCCACGGGGTGCGCCAGGCTCGATCTGCGTTCCCAGGACACCGTGTGGATCGGTCCGCCCTTCTTCCACGGCTTCGGCCTGCTGACGCTGCTGGGCGCGGTCGCCGTGGGGGCGACGTCGGTGTGCCGGCGCAGGTTCGACGCGGATACCGCGGTCGAGGACATGGCGCGCCATCGGGTCGATGTGCTCGTCGCGGTGCCGGTGATGCTTCGGCGACTGCTGGACGTGGACGGCATAGCCGAGATCGCTCCGCGCGTGCGCCTGCGGGCGGCGGTGACGGGTGCCGCGCCCGTCACCACGACGGTGATCGCCCGCTTCCGCCGGCTCTTCGGGCCTGTCCTCATCAACGGCTACGGATCCACCGAAGCCGGGATCGTCTCCGTCGCCACGGCACGCGATCTCGACCAGGTCCCGTCCACCCTCGGCCGCCCGGCGCTGGGCGTGGCGATCCGCGTCGTCGACAGCCGTCACAGGCTGGTCGCTCCGGGCGAGCGGGGGCGGATCTTCGTGCGCGGGCCCCTCGGCTACTCCGGGTACACCTCCGATTCCGACGGCGCGGTGCCCCCATCGAAGACGGTCATCGACGGATTCGTCGATACCGGCGATGTGGGGTATGTGGACGCCTCGGGCCGGCTCTTCCTGGTGGGCCGATCCGACGACATGATCATTTCCGGCGGCGAGAACATCTTCCCCGGAGAGGTGGAGAACGCTCTCGCCGAGCATCCGGACGTGGCGGACGCCGTCGTCGTCGGCGTGCCGGACCCGGAATTCGGCCAGGTGCTCCACGCGTTCGTCGTCGGCAGAGGCGGTGCGACGGTGGATTCCGATGCGCTCAAGGCCCACGTCGTCGCCAGACTAGAGCGGTACAAGGCGCCCAAGCGGTTCCACGCTCTCGAGCAGGTCCCACGCAATGCGGGGGGCAAGGTGCTGCGGCAGGAACTCATCGCGATGGCCGAGTCGGACCATGGGCCGACCGGGCCCTGACCCCGCTGCGGTCGGTCGACGTACAACAGCCCGCTCTCACGGAAGGTTCAGGGATGGCCGCGACCCGCTTGCTTTCACGTAGACGGTCCACATCGCACGGTCGGACCGCGCGACCCGCGATCAGGTGTGCGCGAGCGACGTTCACAGTGCTGATGGCCGCAATCGCCCTCATCGGTACGGCTCCACACGTCATCGCGGCCCCCGGCGATGCGGATCCGCCGTCCGGTTCCCTGGCGCAGCCGCTGGATGAGAGCTTCTATCTGCCGCCGGACCCGTTGCCGCCCGTTGCTCCGGGCACCGTCCTGCGTGCACAGAAGTTCCCGCTGGCATTGTCCTTGCCCGCGGGCGATGCGCCGATACCCGCCGAAGCGACACGGCTGATGTACATGAGCGCGGACACCCATGGCCGGCCTGCCGCGGTCACGGGAACCTATCTGTCCTCCAGCCAGGAGTGGCGGGGGCCGGGACGCCGCCCCCTCGTCGCCGTCGCGGTGGGGACGCAGGGACAAGGCGACCAATGCGCATCGTCGAAGACCCTCGGCGAAGCGGTGCACTACTCGTTCCCGCTGGACCTCTGGGCGAACTACGAGGTCATCACCGCATACTCGCTGCTGGCCCGCGGCATGGACGTGGTCATGACCGATTACCACGGTCTGGGCACGCCGGCGGTGCACGACTACCTGAACCGCGCCGCCGAAGCACACGCGGTGCTCGACTCGATCCGAGCCGCCGAGGCTTTCCGCGGAACCCGCGTGCCGACATTGATCTTCGGCTACTCCCAAGGCGGAGGCGCCGCAGCGGCGGCAGCCGAACTCCAGAGCACCTATGCCCCGGACCTTGACGTGCTCGGGACGTACGCGGGCGCTCCGCCCGCCGATCTTCGTGCCCTGATGTCCGGACCTGTCATCAACGGAATCGTCCCCGGGGTGATCGGCGGGGACGGGACCGGCCTGATCGGGTATGTCCTCAACGGCTTCCGGGCGGACTATCCGCAGGCCGGGCCGGCCATAGACGAAGCGGTGAACCCCGCGGGCAGGGCGATGCTCGACGAAGTCGCCGGCACCTGTCTTGCGGAGTCGGCCATCCGTACGGTGTTCCGTCCGATCACTCACTACACGGAGGGCGGCAAGTCCATGGAGGAGGTACTCGAGGACCAGCCGGTACTGGGCGAGCTGATGGACAAGCAACGCATCGGCACCATGAAGCCCGAGGCACCCGTGCTCATCGCCGCGGGAACGAACGACGACGTGATCCTGTACGGACAGGCACGCCGGCTGGCTCGCGACTGGTGCGGCCTCGGCGCGACAGTCCAGCTCGATACCACCGACTGGATACCTCCGGTGCTTCCCGGGTTGGCGGTCGGACACGTCCTCGAGCTCTTCCCGGCCCTGAACAGCGCCCACCACTGGATCACCGACAGGCTTGCCGGAGTGCCCGTGCAGAGCAGCTGCGGCAGCCTGGAGGCGGAACGATGACGCGCCGCGCACTCGTACTCGGCTGCGGGGGGACGATCGGTGGAGCCTGGACCATCGCCGCATTGCACGCGTACGCCGCCGCAACCGCATGGGACCCGCGGAACGCCGCAGTGCTGCAGGGCACCTCGGCGGGAGCGGAAATCATCACTCTGCTCGCCGGCGGGTACGGCACGGCCGAGCTCGTGGCGATGCAGTCAGGCGCCACCGACGACCCGCTGCTGCGCCGGCACCGGGCCGATACGCCGCCCGGCGTGCCGCCGATGCCCGGGCTGCGGCCGATGCGGCCGTCGGCCCTGTGGACACGACACGGCGGCCACACCCGCTTGGCGGGGATCGCCCCGCGCGGTCGAGGGGACGCGGCGTGGCTGCAGCGGCTCGCCGACGCCGTCAGCGGCCCGGAGGGGCGTCTGCCGCACCGGTCGGCTCGCATGGTGGCGTATGCACCGGACACCGGCGAGCGCGTGGCCTTCGGCGCGACGGACGCTCCGCCGGCGTCGGCCGGCGAGGCGCTGCGCGCGTCCTGGGCGATCCCCGGGTGGATGCCACCGGTGTCCATCGGCGGCCGCGACTACCTCGACGGCGGTACTGCGTCGACAGCGTCGGTGGACCTGATCTCGTCGGACGACGCCGACGAGGTCGTCGTCATCGCCTCCATGGCCTCGGAGAGGGGGACGCGGGGCCCGGGCGCCACGGGGGTCGCGGAGCATCTCCTCCTGCGGAGACCGATGTCGGAGACCCTGCGCAGGGAGGTCGCACAGATTCGTGCACAAGGGATCCGGGTCACGGTCATCACCCCCGGGGCGGAGGACCTCCGCGCGCTCGGGGCCAACTTCATGTCCCGCCGTGGGCGCGACGCTGCATTCCGTGCTTCGCAGCGGACCGCACCCGCGGCGGTCCAGCGTGCACTCTCGAAAGGAGACCGATAGTGACACCGGCGTCGACGCGTGAACCCCGCGTGGTGGTGATCGGTGCCGGAGTCGCCGGCATCGCGACCGCCCACGCTCTGCAGAGGGCCGGGTTCACCGAGTGGGTGGTACTGGAGAAGGGCGAGGATGTCGGGGGCGTCTGGTATTGGAACCGTTACCCCGGACTGACGTGCGATGTGCCGTCGCAGATCTACCAGTTCTCCTTCGCCCCCAAACCGGATTGGGACCGCATCTGGGCGACCGGCACGCAGATCCAGCAGTATCACCGCGATGTCGTCGACGAGCTGGGGATCGGCGACCGGATCCGCGTGGGCGTCGAAGTCACAGCGGCAGAGTATGACGACGTCGCCGGGACGTGGACCGTGCGGTGCTCCGACGGTGAGGAACTGATCTGCGACTTCCTCGTGTGCGCCACCGGCGTGCTGCACAACCCCGCCTACCCGGACATTCCGGGCCTGGACGATTTCGCGGGCCCGGTGGTGCACACCGCCCGCTGGGACGAGGATCTCGTCACCGACGGCAGGCGCGTCGCGGTGATCGGCACCGGTTCCACCGGGGTCCAGGTGGTGTCGGCGCTGGCCGGTGGCGCGCGGTCGGTGATGCACTTCGTGCGGTCGCCGCAGTGGGTGTTGTGGGCGCCGATGGGGCTGCCCCAGCCGCGTTGTGTGGGGAGACTGCTGCGTCGACTTCCGCGTCTGCACCGGCGGATGCATCAGGTGCTCCTATGGGGGTCGGGGATCCTGGCGGACGTCACGACGACGCCCTCGTGGCGGCGCCGAGCAGTGCAGCGCTATGCGCGCGCCTCATTGCGGACGCAGGTGCGCAATCCCCGGATGCGGGCCGAGCTGACTCCCGACTACGAGCCGTTGTGCAAGCGCCAGGTGGTGTCCGGCAGCTACTACCGTGCCCTGAAGAAGCGGAACACCCGGCTGATCACCGCACGCATCGCCGGCGTCACGGGGAGCGGGGTGCGCACGGATGACGGCCGGCACCATGAGGTGGATGTGATCGTGCTGGCCACCGGCTTCCACGCGCACGATTACATGCGGCCGATGGTCATCAGGGGCAGGGGAGGGCGTCTTCTCGACGATGCCTGGTCGGGCGGGCCCCGCGCCTACCGGATGACCGCCATACCCGGGTTTCCGAACCTGTTCACCGTGCTGGGGCCGAACTCGCCCACGGGCTCCATCTCGCTGCAGTTCTCCGCTGAGCTCACTGCGCGCTACATCACGCAGTGGCTGGACCTGTATCGCGCCGGGACGTTCGACACGGCGGAGGTGACCGATAGCGCCACCGACCGATTCAACGCACAGGTCGAGGACGCGATCGGGCCCACCGTGTGGAATACGGGGTGCCGATCCTGGTACCGGACCGAGGCGGGCAGGATCGACCTCTGGCCGTTCGACAGAGCAACGATGGAAGAAATGCTGGGGCGGCCTGAGCCGTGCGATTTCACCATGCGAACGAGACCGGAGTGAGGCGCCGGGTCCTTCAGCGGTCCGGGGGCGGAGGGCCCGAGTGCCTCCCGCGCCGCCGCCGGTGCTCCTCCCACCGCTGCAGCAGGCCCGGCATCTCGCCTTCGAGGAAGGCGAAGAACTCCAGCGCCTCACCCATCCGCCGCCCGGGCACGGAGTCGGCCCCCAACGCCTCGGCGCCGGCGCGCAGCTCCTCGCGCCACGACCGCAGCGAGCGCATGTCCTGCATGATCAGCGTGACGAACGAGTCCGACTCGGCGATGTAGAGATCCTGGCGCGTGCCTGTCACGGTGCTGCGCGTGATGAGGCCGACCTGCCCCAGCCACCGGACCGCGCCGGAGACGGCGCCCGCGCTCACACCCAGTGAGTCCTTGAGCTGGGCCGCCGTGAGCCCGCGCGACCGGGCGGCGATCAAGGTGGCGAACACGCGCGAGGCCATGCGGGGCAGGCCCGACGCGGCCATGGTGGAGGCGAAGCGTTCGACGAACTCCGCGACCGCCGCATCCTGCGGGCCGTCGGTCCGTCCGTCCGGCATGGGCACCTCCTGGGTCCGTCCGTGGAGGCAGCGGCTCAGCGCTGCCGGTCCCGAGTATTTCACAACATTCTTAGTATTCACAAAATAATGAACGTTGCGTAGGCTGGTGCCATGGACGCGGTGATCGAGGCCCGGAACCTGCACAAGA
>CAYVJJ010000115.1:0-7991 GCA_964451655.1 uncultured Mycobacteriaceae bacterium
CGCCGCCGTCTACCACTCCGCCGCCGAGTTCCATCCGGGCGATGGCGGCCCCGGAGCGACCCAGCCGCGCCCGTTCCGAGCGCTCGAACACCGGCCGCTCCACGGGCTCGCCCGAGAGCGCCTCCACCAACGCGTCGAGGATCAGCAGCAGGCCCGCTCCCCCGGCGTCCACTACGCCGGCCGCCTCCAGCACGTCGAGCTGCCGGGTGGTGCGCGCCAGCGCCGTGAAGGCGGAATCCGATGCCGCGCGCGCCACCTCGACGAGGTGATCCTCGGCGGCGCAACCGCGGGCCGCTGCGGCGAGCACCGTGAGCACGGTGCCCTCCATCGGCATGCTCACGGCCGCGCGCGCCAGACGGGACGCCGCGTCGAGGCCGGCGCGCAGCCCCGGACCGTCGAGCCCGCCGTCCTGTGCGGTGCCGTCGTGGGAGGCGGCCGTCTGCGCCAGACCCAGCAGGATCTGCGACAGGATCACGCCCGAATTCCCGCGGGCCCCGTCCACCGCGCCGGAAGCCAGGCGCTGCAGAAGCACCGCAGTCGTGGAGCCGTCACCGTCCGGGAGAGACCTCACCGCGGCGTTGAGGGTGTGCACGATGTTGGTCCCGGTGTCCGAATCCGGCACCGGGAACACGTTGAGCGCGTCGATCTCCTCACGGCGGCGTTCGAGCACCGCCACACTCGATTCCATCCAGCGCCGGATCGTCCGACCGTCGAGCAGCGTCGCACCCACGAAGTCCCCCTTCCGCGCTCCGGTGTGCGCCCGCCGCAGCCGCGCACACATCCACGTGACGCACATAACCACATGCCCCCGGACTGCCGCGCGCCGGAGAGCCCGGGGATGCCGGCGTCACATCGGTTTGGCGGCAGCAGGCGGTCGAGGCTATTCTTACAGGGTTGCCTGCTCGCCGCGGGCGCCTACGCACGCACCGGCAGGACCCCGCAGAGGCCACCCGGCTGCGTCGTCGACGCACACGGCTACTACCCTCCCCTGCAGGAAGCTTTGCTGCAGGGGACACAGGGCGGCAGGGAAGACTTACCGATAACCATCCAGACTATTCGAGGAGTTCGACGACTATGGCTGCCGTCTGCGACGTCTGTGCCAAGGGACCCGGCTTCGGAATGTCCGTCTCGCACTCGCACCGGCGGACCAAGCGCCGTTGGAACCCCAACATCCAGACCGTGCATGCACGCCTGGACAACGGCACCCGCAAGCGCATGAACGTGTGCACCTCGTGCATCAAGGCCGGAAAGGTCTCCCGCGCCTGAGACGCATCCCGAGTGACATGACGGCGTCTCACGGCGTCGTCCGACCCCCGGCACCCGTGCGGTGGCCGGGGTTTCGTCATGTGTGGCCCGCTACGGCAGCGCCCAATCGACCGGATCGGCACCCTGCTCGATCAGCAGGCTGTTGGCGCGGCTGAAGGGACGGGACCCGAAGAAGCCCCGCGACGCCGACAGCGGCGACGGGTGCGGTGACGCGACCACCGGCACATCGCCCAGCCAGGTGCGCAGACTCTGCGCGTCACGCCCCCACAGGATCGCCACGAGCGGCTGATCGCGCGCAACAAGCGCGCGGATCGCCTGTTCGGTGATCTCCTCCCAGCCCCTTCCGCGGTGCGATCCGGCCTCGCCAGGCCGTACGGTGAGCACCCGATTGAGCAGCAGCACACCGTTCCTGCTCCACTGCGAGAGGTCCCCCGTCGCCGGCGTAGGCAGACCGAGGTCTTCGGAGTACTCGCGGTAGATGTTCATCAGGCTGCGCGGGATGGGCCGCACCGCCGGATCGACGGAGAAGCTCAGGCCGACCGCGTGCCCGGGCGTCGGGTACGGATCCTGGCCGACGATGAGCACCCGCACGCCGTCCATGGGTTCGGTGAACGCCCGCAGGACCGCGTCGCCGGGCGGAAGGTAGCGGTGCCCGTCGGCCAGTTCCCTGCGCAGGAAATCCCCCATCGAGGCGACCCGGTCGGCCACCGGCTCCAGTGCGGGGACCCAGGTCGGGTGTACGAGCCGGTCGAGCGTCTGCGGCATCGGGCGTTCCCTTCTGTAGCGCGGGATATCGTCGTCCGGGATGTCTCCGGAGGGCGGCCGGGCTCAGTCGATCCGCTTGAGCGCCGTGCGGTAGTACTCGGCGTTGGCGGCATACATGTCGACGTTCACGCGCAGATGGTCCTCCGGCACGGTGTAGTCCTCGCGGATGCGGGCCGGCACGCCCAGCGCCATCGCACGCTCCGGGACCTGCGCGCCGAACGGCACCACCGCCCCGGCGCCCACGATCGCCCCCGCCCCCACGCGGGCGCCGTTGAGTACCACCGATCCGGAGGCGACCAGGACGTCGTCGCCGATGATCGCGCCTTCCACGTGCGCATTGTGGCCCAGCACGCATCCGGCGCCGATGATCGTGGCATCCACAGGTGTGCAGTGCAGCACCGTCCCGTCCTGGATATTGGTCCGTGCCCCCACCTCGATGCGGCCGTAGTCGCCGCGCAGGACCGCGTGCGGCCACACGGACGCGCCCGCGCCGAGGGTCACTGCGCCGATGACCACGGCGTCGGGATGCACGTACGCGTCCGGGTGGATATCGGGGGTTCTGTCGTCGAGTGCGTAAACGGCCACCCCGGCAATCTAGCGCCTCACGCGTCGAACGCGCCCCACCCCCGCCCCCCGGCGTAGTGGCCGCCCCCCACGACCACCGCCGAGGCCGCCGTCGACCACCTCGCCTCATCGCCCGCCGCGCCGTCGCGAGCGTGCACGGAGCCGATCACCCGCCACCCCGACGGCGCTCCCGCCTCCGCGGGGAACGTCGCGGCCAGCGCGTGATCCTCCCCGCCGCCGAGCACCCATTCCAGCGGGTCCACGCCGAGTTCTTCGGCCGCAGCCTCCAGGTCCGCGTACGTCGCGCCTCCGCCGGCGTCGCCGGTCCGGAGGCGCGCCGGATCGATCCGGATCACCACCTCCGACGCGTCGGCGATGTGCCGCAGATCCGCGAGAAGACCGTCGGAGACGTCGATCATCGCGGTGGCCCCGTGCCGCGCGGCCCGCGGCCCCTCGCGGTAGGGCGGCCTCGGGCGCGTATGCGCCGTGACCAACCGTGCCGCCGCCTGCCCGGGCGGTCCATCGCCGCTCCGCCCGCGCCCGAGCAGGGCAAGCCCCGCGGCGGACGCACCGGTACCTCCGGCGATCGCCACCACGTCGCCGGCCTGCGCACCCGCCCTGAGGACCGGCCGTCCTTCCCCCGGAACTCCGAGGGCGGTCACGCTGAGGACGATCTGCTGCGCCTGCACCAGATCGCCGCCGATGATCGGCGCCCGCAGCGCCGCGGCCTCTGCGTGCGCCCCTCGCGCGATCGCGTCCAGCATCCACGCCGGAGTCGACGGCGGGCATCCCACCGCCACGAGGAACCCTGTGCACTCACCACCCATGGCAGCGATGTCCGCGGCGTTCTGTGCGATCGCCTTGCCGCCCACGTCCTCCGGTGCGGACCAGTCCAGGCGGAAATGGCGCCCCTCGACGAGCATGTCCGTGCAGGCGACCACCTCCCCGCCCGCCGCTTCCAACACCGCGGCGTCGTCGCCGGTGTCGACCACCACGCCCGGCGCGGCCACGCCCTCTGCGGGCCGGGCACCGACCATCCGGTCGATCACGCCGAATTCGCCCACATCGGCGACCGTCGGTTCGTCCACTGGAATGCGCAATCCTTCCCGTAGCGGGGCGCCGCAGTCGTCCTGCCCGGTCCGCCGGCCGGCGGGTGCCGCCGAAGTGACCGGGTGCGCCCGGGTACCGTGGTCGCCGGTCGCGATCCTAGTTCCGGTGACCGGGGCGTCGCCGCGCGGCCGCTCCCACCACCCCCGCACACCGCCTGGACCATGCCACGAGGACGCCGCACACCCATGACGAAATCCGACGATCATCGACGACCCGACGAACAGCACTACCGGTTCCACCCGGCCGTCATCGCCACCGCCATCGCCCTGCCCGTGGCTCTGATCGTCGGCATCGTGGTCGCGGGCGTGCTCGTGTCCCGCACCGACGACGCCGCACCGGACGAATCGGGTCCGGTGGCGGTCAGCGGGGCGGTGCCCGCCCCGGAGGCGGAGTCGGATTCGTGTGCGGCGCTGCTGGCCGCACTGCCGGACTCGCTCGGCGACTACACCCGCGCAGAGCTTGCGGAACCCGCCCCCGCCGGCGCTGCGGCATGGCGGCCGGGGCCCGACGCGCAGGGCTCCGGCGACGGTTCCGCGGCCGCAGAACCGATCGTCCTGCGCTGCGGGCTCGACCGGCCCACGGAATTCCGCCAGGGTGTCGGCATCCAGCAGGTGGACGCGGTGCAATGGTTCGAGGTCTCCGGGGACCGGATGGGGCTGGCGTCCACGACCTGGTACGCCGTGGACCGTCCGGTGTACGTGGCGCTGACACTTCCGGACGGTTCAGGCCCCACGCCCATCCAGGAGTTGTCGACGGTCATCGCCGACACCCTCCCCGCGCAGCCGATAGACCCGGCCCCCGCCGCAGGCGCCGGCGGCGACTGACCGGACCGGCGTAGACCGACCCGCCCAGCCCGCGGCTCAGCGCACGCGGCTCAGCGCCGTCTCCACCATCGCGGTGAGCAGTTCGGAGTAACCGGTTCCGGCCGCCGCCCACATGCGCGGGTACATCGAGATCGGCGTGAAGCCGGGCATCGTGTTGATCTCGTTGATCACGGGCCCCTGCGCGGTGACGAAGAAGTCCACGCGCGCCAGCCCCCGGCAATCGAGCGCACGGAAGGCGCGCACCGCCATTGCCCGCACGTCGTCCGCGATCGCATCGTCGAACCCGGCGGGGACGTCGAATTCGCAGATGTCGTCGAGATACTTGGTGTCGAAATCGTAGAAGGCACCCGGGTCCGCCGTCTCCGGCATGCGGATCTCCGCCAGCACGCTCGCTGAGACGGTTCCGTCGGGCCGCTCCAGCACACCGCACTCGACCTCACGGCCCACGATCGCGGCCTCGATGATGACTTTGTCATCGTGGCGGCGCGCCTCCTGCAGCGCTGCGGGCAGTTCCTCCCATGCCCCCACGCGGGTGATCCCGATGGAGGAGCCACCGCGCGCGGGCTTGACGAACACCGGCAGCCCCAACAGGTCCCGATCCGCACCGGTGAGCGTCTCATCGCCGCCGCGCAACACCACCTGGGTGCCCACGGGAAGCCCCTCCGCGGCGAGCAGCTTCTTGGTGAACTCCTTGTCCATCGCGGCCGCGCTGGCGAGCACCCCCGCGCCCACGTACGGCACGCCGGACAGTTCAAAGAATCCTTGGATAGTGCCGTCTTCGCCGTAGGGCCCGTGCAGCACGGGGAAGACCGCATCCACCTGGTGCAGCACCGTCCCCGCCTCGCCGTCGGCCAGAGACAGCAGAGCGCCGGCGCGCTGCGGATCCGCACTCAGCACCACCTCCGGCCGGGATCCGTCGACCACCGGGAGTGCACGGCCGGCGGGGGCGAGCTCATCCGTGTCGCTCTCGTCGGGCCCCAGGACCCACCGTCCGTCCTCGGTGATGCCCACCGCCACGGGCTCGAACCGATCCCGGTCGAGATGCGCGAGCACGCTGCCCGCCGACACGCACGACACCGAATGCTCACTGCTGCGACCGCCGTAGACGACCGCGACCTTTGTCCGCCGATTGTTCACGCCCAGCACGGTACCTGCCGGACGCCGAAGCCCCGGCGCGCGAGCCCCGGCGCGCCGGGGCGGCCGGAGAGCACCCGGATCCTCCGCTGTGATGCGGCTATCCCGGTGTGACGCGGATACTCCGGTGTGATGCGGCTACTCCGGTTTGATGCGCCGCCCCAGGAGCTGCACCAGAGCCTCCGACACCGGGATCTCCTCATGGCACACCCGGTGCACAGCCTCGGTCAGCGGCATCTCCACGCCGTAACTGCGGGCGAGTTCCAGGATCGACGAACAGGACTTCACGCCTTCGGCCACCTGGCCGTGCGTGGCCTCCTGTGCCTGCACCAGGGTTTCACCCCGGCCGAGGCGTTCACCGAAGGACCTGTTGCGCGACAGCGGCGACACGCAGGTGGCCACCAAGTCGCCCACCCCGGCGAGCCCCGCGAGCGTCTTCGGCTGCGCTCCCAGCGCCACGCCCAGCCGGGTCATCTCGGCCAGCCCCCGTGTGATGATGGCTGCGGACGTGTTCTGCCCGAGCCCGATCCCCGCCGCCATGCCGCTGCACAACGCGATCACGTTCTTGCAGGCGCCGCCGACCTCGCACCCGATCACGTCGGTGTTGGTGTAGGGCCGGAAGTACCCGGTGGCGCACGCCCGCTGCACCGCGACCGCGCGTACCGAGTCGGGGCACGCGATCACGGTCGCCGTGGGCTGCTCCGACGCGATCTCTTTGGCCAGGTTGGGCCCGGACAGCACGGCGATCCGCTCCGTCTCCGCACCGGTGACCTCCGCGATCACCTGGCTCATCCGCATCAGGGTGCCTGTCTCGACGCCCTTGGCCAGACTCAGCAGCGTCGCGGACGACGGGAGCTGTGCCGACCACACCGACAGGTTGGTCCGCAGAGACTGCGACGGCACCGCCAACACCACGACGTCCGCGCCGGCCAGCGCCTCGCCGGGGTCCGCCGTCGCCCGCAGCCCCTCCGGCAGGAGGACCCCCGGAAGATAGCCCGTGTTCTCGCGGCCCTCGGCGATGGCCGAAGCGACTTCCGGGCGACGCGCCCACATCGTGACCTCGGTGCCTGCGTCGCGCAGGACTTTCGCATAGGCGGTGCCGAAGGTTCCCGCACCCATCACTGCTGCCCTGACCACCCGACAATGTCCTTCCTCGCGCATTTCCCGTCCACGCCCCGGCCTCGACCCGCGGAACCGCCGGTGACCGCACCCCGGCGCCGGATGCGCGTTCCTCCCGACATCATCGACGGTACCGGGCGGGTGCGGCGTGGTTTCCGCGGCGATCCCGGCGACGACGGGCCCCGGCGCGTGCTGGCAGTATCGGGATCATGACCAGACACGCGGCCCCGGCTCCCCGCGTGCATGCCGTCGTGCCGGTGAAACACCTCTCCGGGGCGAAGTCCCGCCTGGCGACGGGACTGGACGGCCCTCAGAGGGAGGCTCTTGTCCTCGCCATGCTCGCGGACACCCTGCGGGCCCTGGCCGCGTCACCGCTCGTCTCCGGTCTCACCGTCGTCACTCCCGATTCACGCGCTGCGGACACGGCGACCGGGTGCGGCGCCGCGGTGCTCGACGAGCACACCGCGCGGACGCACCCCGCGTCGCGCCGGAGCCGGCGCACCTTTCCGGCGCCCGGCACGACGCCCCGCGACGCGCTCAACGCGGCGCTGACGGGCGCGGCGGCCGTCCTCCGCGATGCCGTCGGCCCCGCGCATCTGGCGTTCGTCCAGGCCGACCTTCCGGCCCTGCGCAGCGACGAGTTCACCGCCGCGGCGTCAGCCGCTCTGGAGCCGCGCACAGGCAACGGGCACGCTTTCGTCGCGGATTGCTCCGGTGACGGGACCACAGCGGTGTTCGTGCGCGGCGGAGCCACCGAGGTGCGGCTCGGTTTCGGCGCGCACTCGGCACAGTGGCACTCCGCGGACGGTGCGCGCGCGCTCGCAGGCCGCTGGCCGGGGCTGCGCAACGATGTCGACACCGTCGCCGATCTGTGCCGTGTGCGCCTCCTCGGCGCCGGTCCCGCGACCACTGCGGCGACGGAGCACTTCGGCATCGACGATGCGAACCGCCGGTGAACCGCCCGGGAAGATTGCACGAACTCATCGGGCCCCACCGCCGGGCACGGTGCGCGGCGCGTCCGGATACGGGAGGATCGGAGACGTGTACGACGAAACCCCAGCAGTCGGGCTCGAGCCTGCCCCACCTGCCACCACGCCGTCCGCCCCGCCCGCCGCGACGGTGCGGGCGCCGCGCACCGACACAGACCTTCCGCTGGACCGGTACCTCAACCGCGAACTGAGCTGGCTCGACTTCAACTCGCGCGTGCTC
>CAYVJJ010000116.1:0-7980 GCA_964451655.1 uncultured Mycobacteriaceae bacterium
CGCGATGTTCGACGCGGGCCTGGCGACGGCGCAGTTGTCGCTGCAGGCCGTCTCCCTGGGACTCGTTGCGCACCCGATGTCCGGCTTCGACCGGGACGAAGCCCGCCGGGCACTGCGCATCCCCGGCCGGTTCGAACCGTTGGTGATGATCGCGCTGGGGCACCTCGGGCATGAGGCGGACGCCGACCCCTCGATCGTCGAGCGCGACCACCGGCCTCGGCGCCGGCCGGCCCTCGACGAGATGCTCTTCGCCGGACACTGGGGCGCGCCGTTCCCGGCCGGGGAGTGAACAGCCCCGGCGCGGACACCGGGGCATGCGGGTTCGGACAGTCCGAATAGAATGGCCACCGATGCCTGTCACCATGCCGTACGACCTGCCGGCCCGGGCGATCCTGGAATCCGAGCAGATCTTCGTCATGTCCGACGAGCGCGCCGGACACCAGGACATCCGTCCGCTGCGGATCGCCATCGTCAACCTGATGCCGGTCAAGATCGTCGCCGAGACGCAGCTTCTGCGGCTGCTGAGCAACACGCCGCTGCAGATCGACATCACGTTGCTGCACATGGCCAGCCACGTCTCACGCACCACCTCGGCCGAGCACCTCGAGGCGTTCTATTCGACGTTCGACGAGGTGTCCGACGAGCACTTCGACGGACTGATCATCACCGGAGCCCCGGTCGAACGGCTCGACTTCGAGCAGGTCGACTACTGGCCGGAGCTGACCCGGATCCTGGACTGGTCCCGCACCCATGTCCAGTCGACCCTGCACGTGTGCTGGGGCGCGCAGGCCGCGCTGTACCGCCACTACGGGGTCGGCAAGTACGAGATGGACCGGAAGCTGTCCGGGGTGTTCACCCACCGGCTGGTCGGCCCGCGGTCGGCGGTCACCACCGGTTTCGACGACGAGTTCCTGGCCCCGCACTCGCGGTACACCGATATCCGGGCCGCCGACGTCGAGTCCACCGGAGAAATCGATGTGCTGGCGACCAGCGACGAGGCAGGGGTGTTCCTCGCGGCCACCCCGGACGGCCGGCAGGTGTTCGTCACCGGCCATCCCGAATACGACGCGGACACTCTGGCCGGCGAATACCTGCGTGACCGGAGGCAGGACCTTCCGGTGCCGGTCCCGGCGCACTACTTCCCGGACGACGATCCGGCCGCCACGCCGATGAACCGGTGGCGCGGCCACGGGCACCTGCTGTTCGCGAACTGGCTCAACTACTGCGTGTACCAGGAGACCCCGTTCGAGCCCGCGCGGTGACTCCGCGGTCACTCCACGCAGACTGCCCCGTGACCTGCGCGACACCCGCGTCTCGATCGGGCGGGCCCCTCGGAGTACACTGTGCCCCATGCAGCGCGTGCTACTCCTTGAGCGCCGCGGCGGGATCTGACCCAGCAGCAGACCGGCTCCCCGTCGCGGGCCCCTTTCCATGCCGTAGCAGACTCGGTGCACGCCGTTGCCATTCCAGTGGATGCCGTGGCCGCCCGGGCGCAGTGATCGCTCACTGCACCGCTCACCACAGCACCGTGCAGACACTCATCAGTGCAGCACAGCGCCCCGTCGACCGCGAGGCACGTCGGTCTATCCGTCAGCAGGCGGCGAGCCACCCATGCTCGCGCCCCGCATACAGGGAGAGTTGACCCATGACTTCCGCAGACGCTTTCACCGCCGGCCGGCGCAACATCGTCACCCCGAGCCGCCCGGCGCCCGCCGACCAGCCCGTATGGAACGCCCAGCGCGGCTCGTCGATGCCGTCTTACCGCTACCGCCCGTTCTCGGACGAGGTCGAGCAGATCACGCTCGACGAGCGCCGCTGGCCGGGCGCGGTGATCGACCGCGCGCCGCTGTGGTGCGCGGTGGATCTGCGTGACGGCAATCAGGCTCTGATCGACCCGATGACCCCCGCGCGCAAACGCCGCATGTTCGAGCTGCTCGTGCGCATGGGGTACAAGGAGATCGAGGTCGGCTTCCCCGCGGCCAGCCAGACCGACTTCGACTTCGTCCGCGAGATCATCGAGGACGGTGCGATCCCGGAGGACGTCACCATCCAGGTGCTCACGCAGTGCCGGCCCGAGCTGATCGAGCGCACGTTCGAGGCCTGCGACGGCGCCCCCCACGCGATCGTCCACTTCTACAACTCCACGTCCATCCTGCAGCGGCGTGTGGTGTTCCGCGCCGAGAAGCCGGCGATCACCGCCATCGCCACCGACGCAGCGCACAAGGTGCTCGAGGAGGCGGCCAAGCACCCGGGCACCCACTGGAGGTTCGAGTACTCGCCGGAGTCCTACACCGGCACCGAACTCTCCTACGCCAAGGAGATCTGCGACGAGGTCAGCGCGATCATCGCGCCGACCCCGGAGGATCCGCTGATCATCAACCTGCCGGCCACCGTGGAGATGGCCACCCCCAACGTCTATGCGGACTCGATCCAGTGGATGAGCGACAACCTGGAGCGGCGCGACTCGATCATCCTGAGCCTGCACCCCCACAACGATCGGGGCACGGCGGTGGCGGCGGCCGAGCTCGGCTACATGGCCGGCGCGGACCGGATCGAGGGCTGCCTGTTCGGCAACGGCGAGCGCACCGGCAACGTCTGCCTGGTGACGCTGGGGATGAACCTGTTCACGCGCGGGGTGGACCCGCAGATCGATTTCTCCGACATCGACGAGATCCGCAGGACCGTCGAGTACTGCAACCAGCTGAACGTGCCGGAGCGTCACCCTTACGGCGGCGACCTCGTCTACACCGCGTTCTCCGGCAGCCACCAGGACGCCATCAACAAGGGCTTCGACGCGATGAAGGCCGACGCCGACGAGGCGGGCAAGGACGTGGACGACATGCTCTGGCAGGTCCCGTACCTGCCGGTGGACCCGCGCGATGTGGGCCGCACCTACGAGGCCGTCATCCGCGTCAACTCGCAGTCCGGCAAGGGCGGCGTCGCCTACGTGATGAAGACCGACCACGGCCTGGACCTGCCACGTCGGCTGCAGATCGAGTTCTCCCGGATCGTGCAGGGGCTCACCGACTCCGAGGGCGGTGAGATCAACCCGAAGGAGATGTGGGACATCTTCGCGGAGGAGTACCTGGACCGGAAGGTGCCGCTCGAGCGCGTCTCACAGGAGCTGATCCCCGCCCAGAACGACGGCGACGACGACGAGATCATCGCGACCGTCAAGATCGACGGCGTCGAGCGCGAACTGCACGGTTTCGGCAACGGGCCGGTGGCGGCGCTGGTGGACGGGCTGGCCACCGCCGGCTACCGCGTCCGCGTGCTCGACTACTCCGAGCACGCGATGTCCGCCGGCGACGACGCCATGGCCGCCGCCTACCTGGAATGCGCCGTCGAGTGCGCCGACGGCGAGACCAAGGTGTTCTGGGGCGTGGGGCTGGCGCCGTCGATCACCGTCGCCTCCCTGCGGGCGGTGATCTCCGCGGTCAACCGCGCCCGGTAGTCGCGGCCCGATACGACGGACGCGGTGCCCCGCCTCCCGGTCCCCGGAGGCGGGGCGCCGTCGCATGCGGGTCCGTTCTCTCAGGCGAGGGCCTCCGCCACGGCCGCGCCGAGCACCTCGGCCGCCGGGGTCGAGGCGTGCCCGGTGAGCTCGCGCAGCACGGTGGACTCCGTGTCGAGCGCGCCCTTGCCCACGCTCGCGTCGGCGTCGGCCAGCACCTCGGCCGCGGTGGCGGGCACGCCCGCCGAGGAGAGGATGCCGGCGTACTCGGCCTCGGAGATCTTCTTGTAGGCCACCTCGCGGCCCGCCGCCGCGCCGATGATGCGGGCCAGGTCGGCGTAGCCCAGGTGCTCGTCGCCGCCGAGCTCGTAGACGCGTCCGGCGTGCCCGTCGGATGTGAGCACCACGGCCGCCGCATCCGCGTAGTCACGGCGGGCCGCCCCGGCGATCCGGCCGTCGCCCGCCGCGCCCACCAGCGTCGAGTACTCGAGTGCCGCGGGTACGGAGGCGGCGAAGTTCTCCCAGTACCAGCCGTTGCGCAGCATCGTCACGGGTATCCCGGTGTCCGCCAGGATCCGTTCGGTGGCGAGATGCTCCTCTGCCATCCGCATCGGGGACGTGTCGGCACGCAGCAGGCTGGTGTAGGCGATACGGCCGACACCCGCCGCAACGGCGGCCGCGGCGATGTTGGTGTGCTGCGCCACACGCGCGCCCACCTCGCTGCCGGAGACGAACAGCAGCGCGTCGACGCCCTCGAACGCGGCGCGCAGCGCAGCCGGGTCCTCGTAGGCGGCGCTGCGCAGCTGCACGCCCTTCTCAGCCAGGTCGGCAGCTTTGGCGGCGGTGCGCACCACGCCGACGATGCTGTCCGCCGGCACACCGCGGGCGATGAGGGCTTCCACGGTGAGGCGACCGAGATGTCCTGTGGCGCCGGTGACGGCGAAGACTCCCTCGGTGAGGGCGGGCGCGGTACTCATGGATCTCTCCTCACGACGATTCGCTGACTTTTCGTAAGGGCTAACCCGATTGCGGGCACCTGTATTCCAGTAATGGACTCCACGGCGTGCTGCAGTAACCTGGAGTGCATGTCGCAGGCGAGCGTCGAGTCCCCGCAGGCTGATGTCTTCGCGCGCGGCTGCCCGTCGCGCGCGGTGATGCAGGAGATCACCGGCCGCTGGGCGGCGCTGACACTCGCCGCGCTCGAGCGGCGCACGCTGCGCTTCGGCGAGTTGCGCCGTCGCGTCGACGGCGTCAGTGAGCGGATGCTGGCGCAGACGCTGCGCACCCTCGAACGCGACGGGTTGGTGCACCGTGCGGTGGTGCAGAACATCCCGCCGCACGTCGAGTACAGCCTGACGCCCCTGGGCGACGAGGTCACTGTCGAAATCGTCTCGCTGATCTCCACGCTCGAGCAGGCGATGCCGCGAGTGCGCCGGGCGCAGCACCGTTACGATCGCGCGGCCGGAGCCGGGCGGCCCTGACCGAGACCGCCCCACGGCGCGCGCGGGCGGGCTGTGCGCCTGTGCCAGACTTTGCACCATGACCGACGCTGCACCCGAGTCCTCTGCCGGAGCGCCCTCGCGCGCGCCGGGTGCCCCGCACCTGCAGCTGACCGCCCGCGGCCGCGTGGCGATGCGCCTCGCGTCGGCCGCGGCGTGGGCTTCACGCAAGTCCGGCCGGGGCAAGGGCGCGATGATCGGCGGGCTCATCGCGTTGCAGGTGGACCGTTCGATCATGGGGCAGCTCGGCGCCGGAAAGAACTCGGTGCTCGTCACCGGCACCAACGGCAAATCGACCACCAACAGGATGGTCGCGGCCGCGTTGTCCACGCTGGGCCCTGTGGCGACCAACGCCGACGGCGCCAATATGGATGCGGGACTCGTGGCGGCGCTGGGCCAGGCTCCCTCCGCTCCCACCGCCGCACTCGAAGTCGACGAGCTGCACACACCGCACGTCGCCGACGCCCTGGCCCCGGCGGCGGTGGTGCTGTTGAACCTCAGCCGGGACCAGCTGGACCGAGTCGGTGAGATCAACGCGGTGGAGCGGCGCCTGCGCGACGGCCTCACCCGGCACCCCTCCACCGTCGTCGTGGCCAACTGCGACGACGTCCTGGTCAGCTCGGTCGCCTTCGACGCGCCGAATGTGGTGTGGGTGGCGGCCGGCGCGGGATGGACCAACGACTCGGCGGGGTGCCCGCGCTGCGGCGAGCCCATCATCCGGCCCGACGGGGCCGCGCCCGCCCCGCACCCGGACTGGCGCTGCTCCGGCTGCGGCCTGACGCGCCCCCGGGCCGACTGGTCGGTGGACGGGGACGTGCTCACCGGTCCCGACGGGTTCCACGCGCGCCTCGGGCTGAACATCCCGGGACGCGCGAACCTCGGAAACGCCGCCCAGGCCGTCGCCGCCGCGGTGGCGGTCGGGGTCGACCCGTCCACGGCCGTGCGCGCCGTCGGCACCGTCACGGAGGTGGCGGGCCGCTATCGGACCGTGCAGCGGGGTCCGCACCGCCTGCGTATGCTCCTGGCGAAGAATCCGGCGGGGTGGCAGGAGGCGCTGGCGATGACCGACCGGGAGGCCGCCGCCGTCGTGATCGCCGTCAACGGCCGGGTTCCCGACGGCGAGGATCTGTCCTGGCTCTGGGATGTGGACTTCGAGGCGCTGGCCGGAAGCGGGGTCCCCGTCGTGGCGACGGGAGAGCGCGGCACGGATCTCGCGGTGCGCCTCACCTATGCGGGCGTCGAGCACACCTATGAGCGGGACGTCCTGCGCGCGGTCGACTCCTGCCCCGGAGGACGCATCGAAGTGCTCGCGAACTACACGGCCCTGCTGGGGCTGCACCGGGCGCTGGGGGCGGACGACGGTGCAGGGCCGGCCGAGGGCCCCGGCGGCACAGACGGTTCCGGCGATACAGAGGAGGCCGTGCAATGAGCGGGGAGTCGACGATCCGCATCGGGCTCATCCTGCCGGACGTGCTCGGCACCTACGGGGACGGCGGCAACGCGGTGGTGCTCCGCCAACGGTTGCGGATGCGGGGATACCGCGCCGAGATCGTCGCGACGGGCTTCGGCGAACCCGTGCCCGACTCGCTCGACCTGTACGCCCTCGGGGGCGGGGAGGACGCGGCGCAGCGCCTGGCAGCCCGCCACATGACGGCGCACCCCGGACTGCAGCGGGCCGCGCAGCGCGGCACCCCGGTACTCGCAGTGTGCGCCGGGCTGCAGGTGATGGGCGAATGGTTCACCGCCTCGGACGGCCCGGGCGGCGGCATACGCCGGATCGAGGGGCTGGGCCTGCTGGACGCGACCACTGAGCCCGGCGAGCCGGAGGCGGGCGGGCGCCTGTCGCGGGCGCTGGTGGCACGCGGGCTGGTCACGCCGCGTCACGCGCCCGGGCGCATCACCGGCGAGGTCACCTCCACGCCGCTGCTCGAGGGGCTCACCGCACCGCTGTCCGGTTTCGAGAACCATGGCGGCAACACCACCCTGGGGCCTGATGCGCAGCCGCTCGGCCGCGTGACCCGCGGGATCGGCAACAGGAAGCTCTCGGACGCCGAGCGCGACGCCGGCGCGATCCGGCACGAAGGTGCCGCCCAGGGCTCTCTGGTGGCCACCTACATGCACGGCCCCGTCCTCGCGCGCAACCCGGAGCTGGCGGACCTGATGATCGGGCTGGCCCTCGGCGTGGCGGTGGCGGACCTTCCGCCGCTGGCGCTCCCCGAGGTGGACCGACTGCGCACGGAGCGCCTCGCGTCGCGGTGAGGCCGCGCCCTGGGACAGCGCCAGGCCGGCCCGGGCAGGCTCAGTCAGGCCCGGGCAGGCTCAGGCCCTCAGCCCCCTGGGACGGTTTCGCACCGCGCCCGGGTGCCGTCGACGGCGAACCAGCCGCGCTCGAACCGCTGCCACCGCCGCAAGTGCTCACGGCTCTCCTCCCCGTCACGCGCGACGGCGCGGTCCAGGCGACGCTCCGCGTCACCCCACTGCACCCAGTACGCGCGGGACAGGCGCGAGGCGATCGCCCGGCGCGCAGTGGTGACGCCCTCGAGCACCAGCACCTCCGGCACCGGCACCGGCACCCACGATCCCGGGACCGGTACCGCGGGTCCCGCTCCCCGTCCGCGGGCCCATTCGACGCGCCGGTAGCCTCCCGTCCGCCCGTCGGCCAGCGGAGCGAGCACGCCGGACTCGAGCCGCGGCCACCAGGAAGCGGGTGCATCCCATGTGGCGAAGTCGTCGGCGCGCACGATGGCCACCGCGCGCCCCTCGGCGCGGAGCCCGGCCGCCAGGGTGTCGGCGAACACGGTCTTCCCCGCCCCCGAAGGTCCGTCGACCGCCCGGATCTCCACGGTCGCCCCGGTCAGAGGATCCGGCGGCCGCTGAGCGCGCGGCCCAGCGTCATCTCGTCCGCGTATTCCAGATCGGACCCCATGGGCAGCCCGGAGGCGAGACGACTGACCGAGAGCCCCGGGAAGTCACGCAGCATGCGCACCAGGTAGGTGGCGGTGGCCTCGCCCTCGGTGTTGGGGTCGG
>CAYVJJ010000117.1:0-7936 GCA_964451655.1 uncultured Mycobacteriaceae bacterium
CAGGTAGGTCGATTCCGACCGAGCTCACCCCGGAGGGCGAGCAGATCCTGGCTGAAGCATCCGAGCGCGTGGAAAAGATCAATCGCGCCATCGCCGACGCGTTGGATCCGCACCTGAGTGCATCACTCGAGCTCGCGTTGAGGCGATGCGTCGAAACTCTCGAGGGCATAGCGCACGAGAACAACTGAGATCCCCCTGGCCCGGCCCTCCGCTGCCGGACTTCTCATCCCCGCTTCAGTGCGCCGACCGCACGCCCGCCGATTCCTCGGAGTCGGCTCTGATCAGATCCGCGAGAGTGCGCAGGCCTCGTTCCGCCTCCTCCGGAGCGGCGTGGCTGAAGTTCAGCCGCATCGTCCCGGTCCGCGGCCGGCCGGGAAAGAACTCTTCGCCCGGCATGAAGGCGACGTGCCTGTCGATCGCTTCCGCCAGCAGCTCACGTGAGTCGACTCCGCGGTGGAACCGCAGCCAGAAGAACAACCCGCCGGCCGGGGTCTGCCATTCGGCGAGGTCGCCGAGGTGGCGGGCCAGCGCATCGCTGAATCCGTCACGCCGCGCACGGTAGAACGCGGCGATGTCGGACAGGCGTGCATCCCAGGAGGAATCGGTGATCGCGTCGGTCACGATCTGCTGCGAAAGCCGTGAGCTGTGCAGGTCGACGGCTTGCTTGAGCATCACCAGCCGACCGAACAGGTCCTCCGATGCGGTGAGGAACCCGAGCCGGAGGCCGGGGGCGAACGTCTTGGAGAACGAACCCTGATACACCCACGAGCCCCCGGTCATCCGCGCGGCGATCGGAGTGCGGTCACACGCGTCGTAGGCAAGCTCCCGGTACGGGTCGTCCTCGAAGAGCGTCGTTCCGGTCGTTCTGCACGCGCCGGCAAGGTTGTCGCGTTCGTCTGCCGTCAGGCAGGCCCCTGTCGGATTGGCGAAGGTGGGCACGATATAAGCCAGTCGCGCGTGCAGCCTCGCCCGGGCGGCAAGATCGACGAACCGCGCACCGTACAACCGGAACACCTGCAGCGCCGCCAGGTACGTCGGCGATTCGACCGCTACAGGAGTGCCGGGATCGACGAACAGCTTGGCGACGAGATCGATGCCCTGTTGGCTGCCGGAAACGATCATGACCCGTTCCGGAGGCGCATCGATCCCGAGCCGGACGAGACGCTCGGACACCGCGGCCCGTAGTTCCGGTTCCCCTTCGCTGGGGCCGTACTGCAAGGCTTGCGGCGGGATCCGGCCTTCCCACCCCGGCAGCATGCCGGTGGCGGGCAATCCGCCGGCGAACGACACCATTCCCGGCCGGTCGATCACGGCGAGGATCTCACGGATCGGCGAGGGCCGCAGCGAGTCGATCCGGCTGGAGAACACGACAGCACCCCTCACGTAGGTCAATATGGTTGCCGTACACACTGCCCTGAGAGGACTGATGCGTCAATATGGTTGACCCGAATCGTGAGATCGCGCTGCGCGAGGCGATCGAGGCGCTGTTCTTCGGATACCGCGCGTTCACCGCGTTGCCGGACCGGATCCTCGCGGAGCGTGGCCTCGGCCGGACCCACCACCGGATCCTCTACTTCGTGTGCCGCGAACCCGGGATCTCGATGAGCGATCTGCTGGGTGTGCTGCAGGTGTCCAAACAGGCCGTCCACCGGCCGATCAAGGAACTCGCCGAACAGCAACTGGTCATCGTCACACCGGACTCACAGGACAGACGCGTGCGGCGTCTCACCCCCACCCGGGCGGGTACCGAATTGGAGGCCCGGATGAGCGGATCACAGATGCAGCTGCTGGAAAAGGTGTTCGACAGGATCGGGCAGGAGGGCGAGAGCGCCTGGCGTGCGGCTATGCGGGAGCTCCGGCACAACGCGGAATAGCAGGTGCGCTGTCGCAGACCGGAGCCGCGTCAGTGACCTGCAGACGGGAGGAGGCCTGTGTGCACCGGCCGGTCAGTCCGATTCCGTCCCGGCGTCGACGATGCCCACCACTGCGAGAAGTGTGCGCACCAGCAGTGCATGCACCTCGTCACGGTTCAGCGTGCCCTCCAGGATCCATTCGCGGCCTGCGGCTTTCGTCATACCGCCGAAACTGCGGATCTGGGCGTGCAAGAGCGGCCGTAGCGGATGATCGGCGAGACCGAGGACATCGATCAACCCGTCTGCTGCGCGGTCGTCCGCTTCCTTCAGAATCCGCTGCACATCGGGGTCGGTGGCGAGGCCTTCGCCGGCCACTGCGACGAGCCAGGTCCTGCCGTGCTGCTCGACGGCATCGAGGAACCAGGCGATGAACGCGTCCGCACGCTGCGCTAGCGACCCGGACGGAATGTCGAGGTGGTCGGGCGGCGGGAGGGTCACCATCACACGGATGACCTCGAGGTAGAGATCGCGCTTGTTCCCGAAGTAGTGATTGATCAAACCGCGCGCGACCTCCGCCTCGCGGGCGATCTCCGTAGTGGATACGGCGGCGAACGGCCTCTCGCCGAAGAGCCGGATGGCGCACTCGAGGATCTGACGCCGACGGGCGTCGGGCTCCAGGCGCTGCCAGCGCGGCTCCGGATCTGCGGTCATGTGCTCAGACTTCCATTGAATCGGTCGGCCACCGATGCCGGGTAGGTGCGGCGGCGTTGCGTAACCACTTGTTGACAGTATGCCAACAAGTGGTTACTTTCTACATCACCGGATCGCATTCATCGCATCGACGCAGGCAGAAGCCTTGAGCGCCGTCCGATCCCGGAGGGAGACGAACTCATGACCACGTTGACCGCACCCGCGCAGGACGCGGACGATCTGTCCGCGGTCCGCGCGCTCGCACGCGACTTCTTCGCCGCGCACGTCACGCCGCGCGAAGAGGAGTTCATCGCACGTGGGCGGCCCGACCGCGGCGTGTACCGCAAGGCGGGTGAGCTGGGGCTGCTGTGCATGTCGATTCCCGAGGAATACGGCGGAGGCGGGGGCACCTTCGAGCACGAGGCAGCGCTGTTCACCGAGCAGGTCCGCGCCGGTGACAGTGCCATGCAGCTGGGCGTGCACACCGGGATCGTCCCCCACTACCTGCTGGCGTACGGCACGGAGGAGCAGAAGCGCCGCTGGCTGCCCCGGCTCGCGTCCGGTGAGTGGATCGGTGCCATCGCCATGACCGAACCCGGCACAGGATCCGATCTCCAATCGATCACCACCCGTGCAGTGCGCGAGGGGGACGAGTACGTCATCAGCGGCGGGAAGACGTTCATCTCGAACGGGGTGAATTGCGATCTGATCATCATCGCCGCCACCACCGACCCCTCGGCCCGCGGAGCGGGAGTCTCGCTGCTGGTGGCGGAGGTGGACGACGACACCCCGGGGTTCCAGCGCGGGCGCACACTGCACAAGATCGGGCAACAGGCCCAGGACACCGCCGAGTTGTTCTTCGACGGCCTGCGGGTGCCCGCGGGGAACGTCCTCGGACAACACGAGGGCCGCGGGTTCATCCAGCTCATGGAGCAGCTCCCCCACGAGCGCCTCATCTGCGCGGTCGCGGGCGCGGCGATGACGGAATACGCCGTGGAGATCACAGCGGAGTACGTCAAGGAACGCACCCAGTTCGGCACACCGTTGATGGCGATGCAGAACACGCGGTTCGAGCTCGCGGCCTGTGCGACCGCCGCGCGGGTGGCGCGCACGTTCGTCGACGACTGCATCGCCCGGCACCTGCGGGGCGAACTGGACGTGCAGACGGCGGCGATGGCCAAGTACTGGGTCAGTGAGCAGCAGTGCGACGTGGTCGACCGCTGCCTGCAGCTGCACGGCGGCTACGGCTACACCACCGAGTATGCGATCGCGCGCATGTTCACCGACAGCCGCGTGCAGAAGATCTATGCCGGCGCCAATGAGGTGATGAAAGAACTCATCGCCCGCGGACTCTGAGAATCGATCCCCGACAACGGTTCCAGTACAGGCACATCCGACATCCGGACCCGAGCATCCGCGGTGGACGCCGTCGATGCGGAAGACACCGAGAGGACCTGCACGAATGAACGATCACGCGTACATCTTCGACGCTGTCCGCACGCCCCGTGGGCGAGGAAAACCCGACGGCGCACTGCACGGCACCAAGCCGGTCGATCTTGTCACGGGGCTGGTGGGCGAGCTGCGGCGGCGGCACCCGCAGATGGATCCGGCCCTCATCGACGACGTCGTCCTGGGCGTCGTGTCGCCCGTGGGCGATCAGGGCGGCGATATCGCCCGGACCGCCGTACTCAAGTCAGGGCTTCCCGTGACGACGGCGGGCGTTCAGGTCAACCGGTTCTGCGGTTCCGGGTTGGAATCGGTCAACCTGGCGTCGCAGAAGGTCCGCTCCGGCGATGAGCGGCTGGTCCTCGCGGGGGGCGTCGAGTCCATGTCCCGGGTCCCGCTCGGGTCCGACGGTGGTGCGTGGGCGAACGACCCCGAGACGAACTACGACGTTTCCTTCGTCCCGCAGGGCGTCAGCGCCGACCTGATCGCGACGATCGGGGGGCTGAGCCGGGAGGACGTCGACGCCTATGCCGTGCGTTCGCAGGAAAGGGCCGCGGCGGCCTGGAGCGGAGGGCGTTTCGAGAAGTCGGTGGTGCCGGTGCGCGACCGCAACGGTCTGGTGCTCCTCGACCACGATGAGCACATGCGCCCGGGCACCACCGTCGACGGGCTGGGCGCGCTCAGGCCCTCCTTCGCCGCGATCGGCGAGCAGGGCGGGTTCGATGCCGTCGCACTGCAGCGCTACCACCACGTCGAACGGATCGCGCACGTCCACCACGCCGGCAATTCCTCCGGAATCGTCGACGGATCAGCCCTGGTCCTCGTGGGTTCGGAGGACGCGGGGCGGGAGGCGGGCCTGACGCCGCGCGCACGGGTGGTCGCAAGCGCCGTCTCCGGGTCCGACCCGACGATCATGCTCACCGGCCCCACCCCGGCCAGCCGCAAAGTGCTCGCGCTGGCGGGGTTGACCATCGACGACATGGACCTCGTCGAGATCAACGAGGCCTTCGCGGCGGTGGTTCTGAAGTTCCAGAGGGATCTGCAGGTTCCCGACGACAAACTCAACGTCAACGGTGGCGCGATCGCCATGGGGCACCCGCTGGGGGCGACCGGGGCCATGCTCGTGGGCACCGTCGTCGATGAGCTGGAACGCACCGGCGGACGGTTCGCCCTGGTGACGCTGTGCATCGGGGGCGGCATGGGCATCGCCACCGTCATCGAGCGCGTCTGACGCGGAGCCGTCCGACCTGACCATTGCGGAGCAGCCGTCGCGCCGCCCGCCACGATGCGAACGGATATCACAGAATGACCAGCACCGACATGAGGCACACCGCCTCCGCCCGTACGGACTCCATGATCGGATGGGAGCGGGACGCCGCGGGGATCGTCACCCTCACCATCGACGACCCGGGCGCCACCACCAACACGATGACTGATCTGTTCGGCGCGTCCCTCGCCGCGGCGGTCGAACGGCTCGAGGCCGAGAGGCCCGACATCACCGGGGTGGTGGTGGCCTCCGCCAAGGACTCGTTCTTCGCCGGCGGCGACCTGAACCTGCTGATGAATGCGGGGCCGGACGATGCGGAGAAGATCCGCGGCATGCTGGACACGCTCAAGGACCTCTTCCGTCGGCTGGAGACGCTCGGCGTCCCCGTGGCCGCGGCGATCAACGGTGCGGCCCTGGGCGGTGGTTACGAGATCGCCTTGGCCTGCCACCACCGCGTCGCCGTCGACGACACGGCGACGGTCGTGGGCCTGCCGGAGGTGACCCTCGGACTCCTGCCGGGAGCGGGCGGGGTGACCCGCACCGTCCGCATGTTCGGAGTGCAGACGGCTCTGCTGCAGATCCTGTTGTCCGGCAATAAGTTCCGTGCGCGCGAGGCGGCGGACAAGGGTCTGGTCGACGAACTGGTGGCGTCGCGCTCCGACCTCGTGCCGGCGGCCAAGAAGTGGATCACGGACAATCCGGACGCCGTGCAGCCGTGGGACCGCCCGGGGTACAGGATTCCCGGCGGGACCCCGGCCGACCCGGCTTTCGCCGCAGGACTCCCCGCCATTCCCGCGGTGCTGCGCACGCAGCTGAAGGGTTCGCCCCTGCCGGGACCGCGCAACATCGCCGCCGCCGCCGTCGAGGGGACCCAGGTCGACATCGTCACCGCCGGACGCATCGAAACGCGTTACCTCGTCGAGCTGGTGTGCGGCCCGTATTCGACGAACATGATCAAGGCCTTCTTCTTCGACATGAGCAGGCTCGACAAGGGCGGCATGCGGCCCGACGGCCATCCGGAGTCGACCGCGCGCAAGGTCGTCGTGCTCGGGGCGGGGATGATGGGCGCCGGCATCGCCTACGTCTCGGCGCGCAGCGGATCAGAGGTGGTGCTCAAGGACATCTCGCAGGATGCGGCCGACAAGGGCAAGGAGTACTCGCGCACGATCCTCGACAAAGCCGTCCAGCGCGGAAGGATGAGCGCGGACACGCGGGACACCGTGCTGGAGAGGATCACGCCGACCGCATCATACGAGGACTGCGCCGGCGCGGACCTCGTGGTCGAGGCGGTCTTCGAAGACCCCGGCCTGAAGAAGCAGGTGCTCGCCGACGTGGAGGAGGCGGTCGATCCGGCAGCGCTGCTCGGCTCGAACACGTCGACCTTGCCGATCAGCGATCTGGCAGGCGGGGTTTCACGACCGGAGGACTTCATCGGACTGCACTTCTTCTCACCAGTGGACAAGATGCCGCTGGTGGAGATCGTCGTCGGTGAGAAGACGTCCGACGCCGCTGTCGCGCGGGCGATCGACTTCGCGCGGCAGATCGGCAAGACCCCCATCGTCGTGTCCGATTCCCGGGGGTTCTTCACGAGCAGGGTCATCGGAAAGTTCATGGATGAGGCGGTGGAGATGGTCGGCGCGGGCGTGGAGCCCGCGTCCGTCGAGCAGGCGGCGCTGCAGGCCGGATACCCGGCGCCGGCGCTGCAGCTGCTGGACGAGCTGACCCTGACGCTCCCCCTCACGATCCGCGACCAGATGAAATCCGGTCTCAGCGCGTCGGGCCGCGCCCTCGATGAGAACGGAGCCGACGTGGTGCTGCAGCGTCTCGTCGACGAGTTCGACCGCAAAGGACGCTCCAGCGGCGCTGGCTTCTACGAGTACGACGAATCCGGTGTCCGCGGACGGCTGTGGCCCGGGCTGCGCGACGCCTTCGGCTCGGGTCGACTGGAGATCCCCTTCGAGGACATGAAGGACCGGATGCTCTTCTCCGAGGCTATCGATACGGTCCGATGCTTCGAGGAGGGAGTCCTGCGTTCCGTCGAGGAGGCCAACGTCGGATCGATCCTCGGCATCGGCTTTCCCGCATGGACGGGTGGCGCCGTGCAATTCATCGAGAATTATCCCGGTGGCGTGTCCGCGTTCGTCGAGCGTGCAGGGGAGCTCGAGGCGCGGTACGGCACCCGGTTCACCGTCCCGCAGAGCCTGCACGACGCCGCGGCGGACGGGCGCCGACTCGAGGAGCGTCTCGTGTACGCGTGAGCTGCGTGTCCGGCCCGGCAGCCGGACCACCTCCGCCGATGCGACGTCCGCATCGACCCCCGGGCGCACCGCAGTGCGGTTGCCCCCGTGCCTTCCATCCGCCCTCCCAGGGGAGACACCATGTATCTGACACAAGGCCTGCATCGATCACTCCAGAGCTCGCCGGATGCGGTCGCGACCGTATTCGGCGACCGGGAACGGACCTTCCGCGAGCATGTGGACCGCATCGCCCGATTCGCCGGCGCGCTGCACGATATCGGCATCGAGCGTGGAGACCGGGTGGCGATGCTTTCGCTCAACAGCGACCGGTACGCGGAGTACCTGCTGGCCGTCCCGTGGGCGGACGCGGTGCTGAACCCCGTCAACGTCCGTTGGAATCCGACGGAGATCGCCTACTCGCTCAACGATTCGGCCACGAAGGT
>CAYVJJ010000118.1:0-7932 GCA_964451655.1 uncultured Mycobacteriaceae bacterium
CTCGCACCGCGAAGGCACCCGACGTCTTCGCCCCCGCACGCCTGGGCCCGCTGACCCTGCGCAACCGCACGATCAAGGCCGCGACCTTCGAGGGCCGCACGCCCGACGCCCTGGTCACCGACGAGCTGATCGCGTTCCACCGCGCGGTCGCGGCCGGCGGGGTCGGGATGACCACCGTCGCCTACTGCGCCGCGTCACCGGAGGGTCGCACCGACCGCCACCAGATCTTCATGCGCCCCGAGGCCGTGCCGGGCCTGCGGCGCCTCACCGACGCGGTGCACGCCGAGGGTGCCGCCGCGTCCGCGCAGATCGGCCACGCCGGTCCCGTCGCCAACGCCCGCTCCAACCGGGCCACCGCCCTGGCGCCGAGCGCCCAGCTCAGCCCGCTGAGCCTCAAGCTCACCCGCGCGGCCAGCGCCGCCGACATCCGCCGGATCACGGTCGACCACGCCCGGGCCGCGCGGCTGGCCGCCGAGGCCGGGTTCGACGCGGTGGAGATCCACTTCGGCCACAACTACTTCACCAGCGCGTTCCTGAGCCCGGCGCTCAACCGCCGCCGGGACGGGTACGGCGGGCCCCTGCGCAACCGGGCGCGGGTGGCGCGGGAGGTGGCGCGCGCCGTGCGGGACGAGGTCGGCGGAGAACTGGCCGTCACCGCCAAACTCAACATGGACGACGGCGTCCCCGGCGGATTCTGGCTGGACGAGTCCCTGCAGACGGCCCGGTGGCTCGAGGAGGACGGGAGCCTCGACGCACTGGAACTCACCTGCGGCAGCTCGCTGAAGAACCCGCTCTACCTGTTCCGCGGTGAGGCGCCACTGCGCGACTTCGCCCGCACGTTCCCGCAGCCGCAGCGCGCCGGGCTGCGGGCCGTCGGCCGCTTCTTCCTCAAGGAGTACCCCTACCGGCCCCTCTACATGCTCGAGCAGGCCCGCCAGTTCCGCGCGGCCCTGGATATGCCGCTGATCCTGCTCGGCGGGGTCACCGACTACGACGGCATGGCCGCGGCGATGGGCGACGGGTTCGACTTCGTCGCCATGGGCCGCGCGCTGCTGCGCGAACCCGACCTGGTGCGCCGGGTGGAGGCGGACCACCGCACCCGGTCGCTGTGCATCCACTGCAACCGTTGCATGCCCACCATCTACTCACGCACGCGCTGCGTGCTGGTGCCGGAGCCGTCATGACCGCGCCGCAGAACCCCGGAGCCGGCACCGGCGGCACCGCCGGCACCTATGCCGTCACCGGTGCGGCCTCCGGCATCGGGCGCGCCACCGCGGAGCTGCTGCGCTCCGAGGGGCACACGGTCATCGGCGTCGATGTGCACGCACCGCCCGTCCACCCCGACGACGTCGTCGGCGACCTGTCGTCCGCCGACGGCCGCCGCGCCGCGGCCGGGGAGGTGCTGCGGCGGTCCGGCGGCGACCTGGACGGCGCAGTCCTCGCCGCGGGCGTGGGACCCGGCGGCGGGCGTGAGCACCTCACGCTGATCGCCGAGCTGAACTATCTGGGCGTGGTGGAACTGCTCGAACACTGGCGCCCCGCACTCGCGGCCGGACGGCCCGGCAAGGCGGTGGCGATCTCCAGCAACTCGACCACCATCACGCCGATGGTCCCGGCGCGGACGGTGCGCGCGATCACCGCCCGCGACGTCGACAAGGCCGTGCACTCCGCCCGTCTTCTCGGCCCGGGCGGTGGCCCGATCATGTATGCGGCCTCCAAGATCGCGCTGAGCCGATGGGTGCGCCGCACCGCCGTGAGGCCGGAGTGGGCGGGCGCGGGCATCCGGCTCAACGCGCTGGCCCCCGGCGCGGTGCTCACCCCGCTTCTCCAGGGTCAGCTCGACAGCCCCGCCGAGGGGCGCGCGATCCGGCGCGTCCCCATCCCCGCCGGCGGCTTCGGGGCTCCGGAGGACCTGGCGGCGTGGGCCCGCTTCATGCTCTCCGACGCCGCGGGCTTCCAGTGCGGCAGCGTCGTGTTCGTCGACGGCGGGTCGGACGCGCTCTTCCGGCCCGACGGCTGGCCGCGGCCCCTCCCCCTGCGGCAGGTGCCGGGCTATCTGCGGACGTTCCTGCGCTGCGGGGCGCGGCGGAACGACGCGACACTACGGGCGGGACGCCCCGAGGAGATCGAGGCGCCGTGACCGACGAGACGCCGGGCCGGCCGGCAGGACGCCCGCGGGATGGAACCATCGACGCCCGTGTCCTCGCGGCGGTGCGGGAGCTGCTCGTCGAGGCGGGATGGGAGGACATGAGCGTCCGTACCGTCGCCGCCCGGGCGGGCGTCGGGCGTGCGAGCATCCAGCGGCGCTGGTCCTCCAAGGCGGAACTGGTCCTGCACGCCGTGCTGGGCGCGGAACCGGACCTCACATTGTTCGAGGGAGCGGATCACGAAGGCTGGATCGCGTCGGTGGTGGACGGCAGCCACGAACTGTTCCGGCGCCCCGAGGTGCGGGCGGCGGTGCCCGGACTGCTCACCGCCCTGCGGGACGACGACCGCCTGCGCGCGGCCCTCTGGCGCGGATTCAGCGGCCCTGCGGCGCGGCTCTACGCCGGGCGTGCCGACGATGACGCCGACCTGGACGCCCACGCGGTGCTGGCCATGGCGGCGGGCGCGGCGCTGTTCACCAGCACGATCGCGCTCGAGGACGACACCCCCGCGCTGCGGGCGCGCATCACCGGGATGCTCACCGCCGCCGTGCGGGCGGGCGGAGCCGCCGACGCCGCGGACGCCGCGGACGCCTGAGGCGCGGCGGCAGACCAGGGACTACACCTGGCGTGGCGGAGTCCTGCCCGGTGACTGCGCGGCTCCCGGGTCACGGAACTCTGCCCGGCTCACGGCCCCTCGACACGCGCCGCCTGCCCGAATACGGACACCACATCGCCATCACGCAGCTGACGGCCGCGGCGCACCTCCACCTCGCCGTTCACGCTCACCTCGCCGTCGGCGATCACCAGCTTCGCCTCCGCCCCGCTCTCGAGCAGGTTCGCGAGCTTGAGGAACTGCCCCAAGCGGATCGCGGCGTCACGGATGGGGACGGCGGGTGCATCGGTTTCGCTCACGGCACCATCATGACGCACCGGCCGGGCGCGGTGCACCGCGCCCGATTCGGTCAGGCCTTGCTGATCAGCCAGCTGCGCAGCCATTCCGTGGCGGACGTCCCGTCCCCGGTCACCGGGAACGTGGTGTAGTCCTGGTGGATACCGGAGTTCAGGAACTGCTTGTACTTGTCGACGTGCGCCCAGAGGGTGACGTCGGAGATCTGCTGTCCCAGCGTGGGGATGCCGCCAGCCTCCATGATGGCGTCATAGAGCGCCACGCCCTCCGGCTGATAGCGGTCCGGCTCCGACGAGCCCGGGTCGGACTGCTGCACGAGGTACCCGGCCATGCGCGTGATGAAGTCGCCCGGGGGCGCGGCGCAGTAGAGGTCCCCGGGCGAGCAGAAGGTGCGGACCTGATCGCTCAGAGCGCCGAATCCCCCGATGCGCGGGCCGCCGGAACCGTTGCCCACCACCGGCGGGCCCACGAGGTTGTCGAACACCGAGCGGCGCGGGTCGGAGACGAGCCCGACGGCCGCGACCTTGTCGGCCGGGATGACGCCGTCACCGTGCCCGATCGCGGCGGCCAGATCGCCCGCCGCGTCGGCGCCCTGGCTGTAGCCGATGAGCGCGAAGCGGGTGTCCGGGCACTGTGCGGCGATGTCCCCGATCAGGTTGGATGCGTTGGTGATGGCCTCGTGCTTGGACGCCCCGTACACCTTCCCCTCCCACGGGAAGGCGGTGGCCGCGTAGGAGACGTAGTCCGCGCGCATGTTCGACGGCAGGTTGTAGGTGACGGCGCCGAGCATGCCGGGCGAGCCGGCCGGCGCACCGTGCTCGCCGGTCTCCCACGTTCCGGGGATGGCGATGACGTCGAGCGAGACGCACCCGGCCGGCGCCGCCGCGGCGGCGCCGCCGGCGCCGACGACCATCGCGGCCGCACCGATGCCGGAGGCGCACAGCGCCGCCACCCGCGTGGCCAGTCCGCCGCGCCGCCCGCGGGCGCCGGCCCGTCGTCCGCTCTGCCCGTCACCCGGCCGGCCGGGGCCCGCCGCTCGCCAACGCCGCATCGACACTCCTCCTACGCACCGTTCCCCCGGAAGCGCCCCCCGGCGAGGAGGCCGCACTGTTCTCCGGACGGTTCGATGATATAGGTCACAGCGCCGTATTCTCGACGCCGTCCCGGTGTTTTGCGTCGTTCGACCGACACCCCCGCCGTCACACGGCGGGCACACGCATCGCGACGTCGCTCGGCCGGATCGGCGAGGGCAGGTCGCTGGCGCCGGTGAGGTAGGCGTCCACCGCCGCGGCGCAGGACCGCCCCTCCGCGATGGCCCACACGATCAGCGACTGCCCGCGCCCCGCATCGCCGGCCACGAACACGCCGTCGGCGCTGGTCGCCCAGTCGCTGCCCCCGGCCCACTCGGCGCCTGCGTCGCGGCCGCGCGCCACCGCCCCGCGGTCGGTGTACTGCACGCCGAGGCCGTCGAGCAGCCCCTCACGTTCGGGCCCCACGAACCCCATGGCCAGCAGCACCAACTCGCACTCGAGCACCGTGTCTGTGCCCTCGACCTTGCGGAAGCGCCCGTCGACCGACTCCACCTCGTGGTAGCGCAGCCCCGTGAGCTTCCCTCCGGAGCCGAGGAACTCCTCGGTGTTCACCGAGAACACCCGCTCGCCGCCCTCCTCGTGCGCCGAGGACACCCGGTACATCAGCGGGTAGGTGGGCCACGGTGTCGATTCGGCGCGGGTCTGGGGCGGCCGCGGCATGATCTCGAACTGGTGCACCTCCGCCGCGCCCTGCCGCAGGGCCGTGCCCAGGCAGTCGGCGCCGGTGTCGCCGCCGCCGATGATGACCACGCGCTTGCCCCCGGCGTCGATCGCGGGGGCGGGCACGTCCCCTTCCTGCACCCGGTTCGAGTGCGGCAGGTACTCCATCGCCTGGTGCACGCCGTCGAGCTCCCGGCCCGGCGCCGGCAGGTCGCGGCCGACGGTCGAGCCCACGGCCAGGACCACCGCGTCGAAACGTTCCCGGAGCTGCTCCAGGGGCAGCGTCCCCTCGTCGGAGCCGCCCACGTTCACGTTGGTCTCGAAGCGCGTGCCCTCGGCCGCCATCTGCGCGAGCCGGCGGTCGATGTGGTGCTTCTCCATCTTGAACTCGGGGATCCCGTACCGCAGCAGCCCGCCGATCCGGTCGGCCCGCTCGAACACGGTGACGTCGTGCCCCGCACGGGTGAGCTGCTGGGCGGCGGCGAGCCCGGCCGGGCCCGACCCCACCACGGCCACCCGCGTGCCCGTGGACTTCGCAGGCAGCATCGGCGTGATCCAGCCTTCGTCGAAGGCGGTGTCGACGATGTCGTGCTCGATCTGCTTGATCGTCACCGGGTCGCGGTTGATGCCCAGCACGCACGCCGACTCGCACGGCGCCGGACACAGCCGCCCGGTGAAGTCGGGGAAGTTGTTGGTGGCGTGCAGACGCTCGCTGGCCCGCCGCCAGTCATCCTTGCCCACCAGCTCATTCCACTCGGGGATGAGGTTGCCCAGCGGGCACCCGTCGTGGCAGAACGGCACGCCGCAGTCCATGCAGCGATGGGCCTGCACCTTGAGCTTCTCCGGATCGGACGGCTCGTAGACCTCGCGCCAGTCCATCAACCGCAGCGGGACGGGGCGCCGCGCGGGCACCGACCGCTCGTATTTCATGAAGCCTCGGATATCACCCATTGGACACCACCATGATCGCGTCGTTCACATCTTTGCCCTCGGCCTGCGCGCGCTCCATCGCCTGCAGGACGCGCTTGTAGTCGCGCGGCATCACCTTGACGAAGTCCGCCAACGCCTCCGGCCAGTTGGCCAGCACGTACTCGGCCGCTGCGGACCCCGTCTCCACGTGGTGGCGCACCAGCAGGCCGCGCAGCCGGTCCGCGTCCGCGCTGCCGTCCTCGACCGGCTCGAGCCCCACCATCTCCGGGTTGAGGTTGCCGGGCAGTGCGCCCTCGGGGTCGTGGACGAAGGCCTCCCCGCCGGACATGCCGGCCGCGAAGTTGCGCCCGGTGGGACCCAGCACCACGACCGTGCCGCCGGTCATGTACTCGCAGCCGTGGTCGCCGACGCCCTCGACGACGGCCGTCGCGCCGGAGTTGCGCACGCAGAACCGCTCTCCGACCACGCCGCGGATCAGCGCCTCGCCGCTGGTGGCCCCGTAGAGCAGCACGTTGCCGGCGATCACGTCGTCCTGCGGGTCGCGCCCGCCGGGCGCCTCGGCCGGGGGGCGCACGACGATGCGTCCGCCGGAGAGCCCCTTGCCCGCATAGTCGTTGGCGTCGCCGACCAGCCGCAGCGTGATCCCCCGCGGGACGAACGCGCCGAAGCTGTTGCCGGCCGATCCCGTGCACGTGATGTCGACGGTGCCCTCGGGCAGCCCGTCGGCCCCGTGCGCCTTCGTCACCTCGTGGCCGAGCATGGTGCCCACCGTGCGGTCGACGTTGCTGATCGGCGTGGTGATGCGCACCGGGGCGCCCGTGTCGATCGCCGTGCGTGCCTGCGCGATGAGCCTGTTGTCCAGCGCCTTGTCCAGCCCGTGCTCCTGGGACTTGGTGCAGCGCAGGTCCTGGTCCGGATACAGTGCCGCGCTCCCCTGGCCGGTCACCGGCTCCAGGATGGGCCGCAGGTCCAGCGCGCCCGCCTTGTAGTGCCCGGTGCCGGCCGTGTCGAGCATCCCGACCTGCCCCACGGCCTCGTCGAGCGTGCGGAACCCGAGCTGCGCCAACAACTCCCGCACCTCCTCCGCGATGTACTCGAAGAAGTTCACGACGAACTCAGGGCTGCCGGTGAACCGCTTGCGCAGCTCCGGGTTCTGGGTGGCCACGCCCACCGGGCAGGTGTCGAGGTGGCACACGCGCATCATGATGCAGCCGGACACCACCAGCGGCGCGGTGGCGAAGCCGAACTCCTCGGCGCCCAGCAGCGCCGCGATCATCACGTCGCGCCCGGTCTTGAGCTGGCCGTCGCACTGCACCGAGATGCGGTCGCGCAGTCCGTTGAGCAGCAACGTCTGCTGCGTCTCGGCCAGCCCCAGCTCCCACGGTCCGCCGGCGTGCTTGAGCGAGGTCAGCGGAGCCGCGCCGGTGCCGCCGTCGTGCCCGGAGATCAGCACGACGTCGGCGTGCGCCTTCGACACGCCGGCCGCCACGGTGCCGACACCGAGCTGCGAGACGAGCTTGACGTGCACGCGCGCCTGCGGATTGGCGTTCTTCAGGTCGTGGATCAGCTGCGCCAGGTCCTCGATCGAGTAGATGTCGTGGTGCGGCGGCGGCGAGATCAGCCCGACGCCGGGTGTCGAGTGCCGCACCTCCGCGATCCACGGGTAGACCTTGCCGCCGGGCAGCTGACCGCCCTCGCCGGGCTTGGCGCCCTGGGCCATCTTGATCTGGATGTCGGAGCAGTTGCTCAGATAGTGCGAGGTCACCCCGAACCGGCCCGACGCCACCTGCTTGATGGCCGAGCGCCGCAGGTCGCCGTTGCCGTCGGGCGTGAACCGTTCCGGATCCTCGCCGCCCTCACCGGAGTTCGAGCGGGCATGGAGCCTGTTCATGGCGATGGCCAGCGTCTCGTGCGCCTCCGCCGAGATCGAGCCGTAGCTCATCGCGCCGGTCGAGAATCGCTTGCAGATCTCCGAGACCGGCTCCACCTCCTCGATCGGCACCGGCGGACGCTCGCCGAAGCGGAACCGCAGCAGACCGCGCAGCGTGGCGAGGCGTTCGGACTGGTCGTCGACCTTCTTGGTGTACTCCTTGAAGATGCGGTACTGACCGGTGCGCGTGGCGTGCTGGAGCAGGAACACCGTGTCCGGGTTGAACAGGTGGTACTCGCCCTCGCGGCGCCACTGGTAGTCGCCGCC
>CAYVJJ010000119.1:0-2993 GCA_964451655.1 uncultured Mycobacteriaceae bacterium
TACCTGCGCACCGCCTGCGAGCGGTACGGCCTGTGGTTCTCCAAGGCCGGCAACGGCGTCTCGCATCCGACGCACATGCAGCGCTTCGGGATCCCCGGCAAGACGATGGTCGGGTCGGATTCGCACACCCCCGCCGCGGGCTCGCTGGGCATGCTGGCGATCGGCGTCGGCGGCCTGGAGGTGGCGCTGGCCATCGCGGGCAAGCCCCTCAACATCAAGATGCCCGAGATCTGGGGTGTCCGCCTGGAAGGTGCGCTGCCCGAGTGGTGTTCGGCCAAGGACGTGATCCTGGAGATGCTGCGGCGCCACGGCGTCAAGGGCGGCGTCGGGCGGATCATCGAGTACCACGGCCCGGGTCTGGACGGCCTCACCGCGATGGACCGGCACGTGATCGCGAACATGGGCGCCGAGCTGGGTGCCACCACCACCGTGTTCCCGGCGGACGGCGCGGTGCGCGAGTTCCTGCGCGGCGAGCAGCGTGAGGACGACTTCGTCGAGTTGCTCGCCGACGAGGGCGCCGAGTACGACGTCGAGGAGTCCATCGATCTGTCGCAGATCGAGCCGCTGATCGCCAAGCCCTCGTCCCCCGGCAATGTCGTACCGGTGCGTGAAGTGGCGGGCACCGACATCGCTCAGGTGGTGATCGGGTCGAGCGCCAACCCGGGGCTGCGTGACTTCGCCATCGCCGCCGCCATGGTGGATGGACGGCAGACGGATCCGACGGTGAGCTTCGACGTCAACCCCACTTCCCGCCAGATCCTGGCCGACCTGATGAAGATGGGCGCCAGCACGCAGCTGGTGGTGGCCGGCGCCCGCATCCACCAGGCCGGGTGCATGGGGTGCATCGGCATGGGGCAGGCGCCCGCGACGGGCCGCAACTCGCTGCGCACCATGCCCCGCAACTTCCCGGGCCGCTCCGGCACCAAGGAGGACTCGGTGTGGCTGTGCTCGCCGGAGACCGCGGCCGCTTCGGCGCTGGCGGGCGAGATCATCGATCCCCGCGATTGGGCCGAGAAGGAGGGGCAGGCGTATCCGCAGCTGCAGCTCCCGGAGGTCTCCGCCGTGAACACCTCGATGCTGGTGCCGCCTCTGGAGCCGGCGGAGGCCCGCGAGGTCACGCCGGTCAAGGGTCCCAACATCTCGAGCCTGCCGGACCTGGATCCGCTGCCCGACCGGCTCTCGGCCCCCGTCCTGCTGGTCACCGCCGACAACATCTCCACCGACGAGATCTCGCCCGCCGGGGCCCGGGCGCTGCCGTTCCGCTCGAACATCCCCAAGCTCGCGGAGTTCAGCTTCACCCAGGTGGACGAGACGTATCCGCGGCGGGCACTGGAGCAGCGCGAGTCCGGCGGGGAGCACGTGATCGTCGGCGGCGAGAACTACGGGCAGGGTTCCTCGCGCGAGCACGCCGCGATCGCGCCCCGCTACTTGGGGCTGCGGGTGGTGATCACCAAGTCGTACGCACGCATCCACTGGCAGAACCTGGCGAACTTCGGCGTGCTGGCGCTGGAGTTCGACGACCCGGCCGATTATGACGCCATCGAGTCCGGCGATGTGCTCGAGTTCGAGGGACTGCGCTCCGCCATCGCGGACGGGGACACCGTGACGGTGCGCAACGCCACCAAGGACCGCTCGTTCACCGCCCGGCACCGGCTCAGCACACGCCAGGTGGCGGATGTGCTGGCGGGCGGGATCATCCCCCGTCTCGCCCAGGAATGACACGACCGGACACCGGATGACCGGGCACCGCAATGCACCCGCGGAAGCCGTGCCCCGCGCGTAGGCTCGGAAGTCCGGACAGACCCGCTTCCGCACCGCCCGGAGCCCTTGCCGCCCGCGGGCGGTGCTCGGCAGGAGGAGTGTGATCGGCAGTGGAACTTGCTCGGCTTCGCCCGGTGCTCGAGCACCCGGGGCCCGTGGCCACCGTCTATCTGGAAAGCCGCCCGCCCAGCGAGGACGCCGCGCACCAGGCGAGGCTGCGGTGGCGCGCCGTGCGGGAGAGCCTCGAGGCCGAGGGCGCCGTCGCCTCCGCGCTCGACGCGGTCGAGACCGCCCTGGGGCGCGATCCTGTCGGCGAGGTGCAGGCGGACGGCCGGGTGATCGTCGCCGCCGAGGAGGCGGTGTTGCTCGACGAGCCGTGGGACGCCGCGCTCGGGTCCGGCGACGCGGGATACTGGTCGCAGACGCCGCAGCTGGGAAGCTACGTGCGCGAAGCGCTCACCGCCGTGCGGCTGCTGGTGGCGATCACCGACCAGGAGGGCGCCCGCATCCGGCGCGAGGTGCTGGGCGAACTGCGCTCCGAGGTCGACGGCGACCAGGAGCTCTATTCGGCCGCCGAGTCCGTCGAGGGGACGGCCCGGGCGCACGTGCACAAACCGCGTGAGGGCTACCTTTCGCACGCGCGCAACCAGCGCCGTGCCGAGGAGGCGGTGCACCAGAACGCCTCCGACATCGCGGCGCGGCTCGAGGAGGTCGCCGACCGGTTCCACCCCGACGCGCTGGTGCTCGCCGGCCCCGTCGAGGGGCGCACCGCCGTCCACCAGCAGCTGTCGGACCGTCTGTCCGGTCTCACCGTGGAGGCGGGCCGTGGCGGCGACCGCGACGACGCCGCCGAGGCCGCGCTGGCCGGACAGCTCGACGAGATCGCCGACGCCATCCGTCAGCGCCGCCTGGAGACGGCCACCGGGGAGTTCGGCCACGCCCGCAGCCAGGGGATGACCGTCGCCGGCGCGAACCCGGTCAAGGACGCGGCGCAGCAGGGGGCGGTGGGCACCGTGTACCTGGATTACGAGTCGCTCGGGACCGCGCCGCCCTCCGGACGTCGGCAGACCGACGAGGAGGATGCACGCCGTCCCATCGGCGCCGCACTGGCGGCCGCAGCCGGCTGCGGGGCGAGCGTGTCGCTGGCGGATCTTCCCGACGACGCCGGGCAGGACGGCATCGCCGCGGTCGTGCGCTTCGCGGTGCCGACGGGGTGACGGTGCCGACGGGGT
>CAYVJJ010000119.1:3093-7907 GCA_964451655.1 uncultured Mycobacteriaceae bacterium
GCGGTCGGCGTTGCGCGGCGGCCGGACAGCCCGCGCCCGTCCCTGCTGACTTCCCCATGGGCAGCTACTCCCCCACGGGCAGCCCGCGCTCGAGGAGGTCGACGGCCGCCATCACCCGATCGATGTCGCCGCCGTCGGGGATCTTGTCGGTGTCCTCCCCCATGAGCCGGAACGCCACCCCGCCGACGGCCGCGATGAACACCCGGAGTGCGAAGTCGTCCTGATCCACCCCGAGATAGTCGGCGAAGAACTCCGCCGCCTCCGCGATGCTCTGCTCCTTCTGCAGCTGGTAGGCCTCGCGGAGCGCCGGCTCGGTGTCGATGAGGGCCATGCGCTGCGGGTCGCTGGTCCACTCGTCGGCCGCGTGCACGTCGTACATCGCCCGGATGAGCCGGCGCAGGAGGTCGAAGTGCCCCAGGCCGGGCGGGATCGCGGCGAGCGCGGTGTCGATGTCGTCGTCCAGGTCGTGCGAGAGCACCACCTGTTCCTTCGTCTGGAAATACCGGAAGAAGGTCGTGTGCGACACCTCGGCCTCGTGGGCGATCTGCTCGACGGTGGTCCTGTCGTAGCCCTGGGCGGTGAACAGCCGCATCGCCGCCGCCCGGATGGCCTGGCGCGTGCGGATCTTCTGCCGCTCGCGCAGGGACACCCTCGGCGCGCCGCTCCGGTCGGACGCGCGGCCCCGGTCCGCCGCCGGGGAGGCGGCGGACCGGGCATGCGTTGCGGAGCCGGTCATCAGTGCGACCCGACCGGCACCGGCTGACCGCCCCCGCCGTCGCCGTCGCCCGCGGGCACGGACTCCAGGCCGCGGTCCTTGATGGCGCCGCCCTCGATGTCGAAGTCGAGCACCATCCTGTCCAGCCACTTGGGCAGGCGCCAGGCCCGCTCGCCCAGCAGCGAGAGCACCGCGGGCACCACCATCATGCGGATGATGAAGGCGTCGAAGAACACGGCGATGGCCAGCGCGAACCCGATCATCTTGGCGGTGGTGTCCGGCGAGAGCATGAACGCCGCGAACACGCTGATCATGATCACCGCCGCCGAGCTCACCACGCGGGCGCCGTGCCGGTAGCCGGCGATGATCGCGTCCTTGGCGCCCATGCCGTGCATGTACTCCTCGCGCATGCGGGTCACCAGGAACACCTGGTAGTCCATGGCCAGTCCGAACACCAGGCCGATCAGCATGATCGGCAGGAACGACAGGATCGGCCCGGTGTGGCTGATGATGCCCAGCCACCCCTCCTGGAACACGGCCACCGTGATGCCGAACGCGCCGAGCACCGAGAAGATGAACCCGACGGTGCCCACCAGCGGCACCCACAGCGAGCGGAACACTCCGATCATGATGAGGAACGCGAGCCCCACCACCACGACCAGATAGGGGATGAGCGCGTTGTCCAGCTTCACCGACAGGTCGGACATGATCGCGGTCTGCCCGCCGACGTGCAGCTCGGCCCCCTGCGCCTCGATCGACGGCGCGATGCCGCGGATCTGCTCCATCAGATCGTGCGTCTCCGGGGAGGACGGCGAGCTGAGCGGGGTCACCATGATCAGCGCGGAGTCGGCGCCCGCGTTGGGGTTGGCCACGTCCGCGCCATTGCCCACCCAGGTCAGCGCCTCCGGGTGCGCGACGTCGTTCAGTGTGGCGATCTGACGCACCGCGGCCTGCGCCGCACCGGACACGTCGCCGTCGTCGCTGTGCAGCACGGCGAACAGCGGCCCGTTCACGCCCTCGCCGAAGCCCTCGGCCATCAGGTCCAGCGCGGCGGCCTCGTCGTCGGTCTCCATCGACAGGCCCAGCTCCAGCTTGGACATGGGGATCGCGGCCAGCGCCAGCAGCACAAGCCCGCCGATGATCACCGGCAGCGGCCGGCGCACCACCGCGCGGCCGAAGCGCACGCCGTTGGTCTCGCCGTCGGCGCCGGGGTCGGCGTGCTTGATCCACGGGATCCGCGGCGAGAACGCGAAGCGGCCGAACGCACTGAGCAGTGCGGGGATGAAGGTGACGGCCGCCAGCACCGCGACGGCCACGGCCATGCCGGCGCCCATGCCCATCTGGGTGATCATCGGGATGCCGATGACGCTCAGCGCCACGACGGCGATGATGACGGTGAGCCCCGCGAAGATGACGGCGCTGCCGGCCGTGCCCACGGCGCGGCCCGCGGCGTCCTCCTTGGTGCCGCCCCGCTGCAGTTCACTGCGGTAGCGCGAGACGATGAACAGGGCGTAGTCGATCGATACCGCGATGCCGAGCATCGTGATGATGCTGGTGGCGGACTCGTTGATCGACAGGAACTCCGCGCCCAGCGTGAACAGCATGATCGTGAGCGCCACGCCCACCAGGCCCGTCACCAGGGGGATGAACGCGGCGACGAGGGCGCCGAAGGCCACGATCATCACCACGAACGCCACCGCGAAGCCGATGAGTTCGGCCGACCCGCCGGCGTCCATCACCTGCATGAGCCCGCCGGTGGCCTCGACCTGCAGACCGCCTCCGCGGTTCTCGTCGAGGATCGAGGTGATCTTCTCTTTGTCGTCCGGCGTCAGGTCCATCAGGTTGATGTCCTGGTCCACCTGGATCAGGCCGATGCGCCCGTCATCGCCGAGCACCTGGGGCGCCAGCTCCGGCTTCGCCTGGGCGACGGCCACCGGGTCGGCGATCGACGCGGGGTCGGCGAGCTCGGGCAGCGTCTTGAGGTCCTCCACCAGCGCATCGATCTGCTGCGTGTGGTGATCCAGACCGTCGTCGGCCTTGACGAGCACCGACGTGGAGGCGTTCTCCTGCTGCTGGGTGACCGCCGGGAAGTAATCCTGCATCTGCTCGGTGGCGACGCCGGCGTCGGTGCCCGGCAGGGAGAAGTCCTTGGCGAACTTGGGCGAGAGCGCCTGCACCAGCGAGGCCACGGCGATGAGCGCCACGAGCCACGCGGCGATGATCCACCATTTGTGCCGGAAGCAGAACCTGCCCATCCGGAAGAGTACTGATGCCATGCGGACGCCTCTCGATGCTGCACCGGCCCTGCGCGCGGCGGTGACGACTTCTGCGGTTCGTGTTAGTTGGTACCACTTGTTAGTGAGTACAGCCATGGCGCCGCTGAGCACGGACATGGCTGCCGGACGCCGACCTGGACGGATGCGCACTCGACGTGCGCAACGTCACCGGGCGACGGCCTCCGCGGCCCGACGGGCGCCGGGCCGTGTCTCTCGTTCGTATAGGACCCTGCCGGATCGCTCCGCCGCGGCACATCGGTCGCGAGCCTGAATTCCGGGAGCCGAAAGTATGAGACGACTCGGGGTCCGATGGGTGGAGGCCCTGAGCCCCGGGGAAGCTCCCCGGATCGCAGAGGCGGACGGTAGCGTGGGTCACAGTCGTGCGCGGTAGCGCGCGGCGCAGGTGGAGCAAGCGGGAGAGCAAGCGGGAGGTAGCGCCGTGGCGGGACGTCTTTCCCCGAAGGACTGGCCGGTGTGGCGGCAGATGTCGCAGGCGGACAGGCTCGGCCGCGGGGCCGCGGCACAGTCGCGCCGGAGCCTGGAGATCACGCCCCGCACCGCGTCGGCGGACAAGGTCGTCAAGAGCATCTGCCCGTACTGCGCGGTCGGCTGCGGGCAGAACGTCTTCGTCAAGGACGGCAGGGTCACCCAGATCGAGGGCGATCCGGACAGCCCCGTCTCCCGCGGGCGTCTGTGCCCCAAGGGGTCGGCGTCCAAGCAGCTGGTCACCAACCCCGGCCGGCCGGAGACGGTCCTCTACCGCCGCCCGCACGCCGCCGAGTGGGAGCCGATCGGCCTCGACGAGGCGATGGAGATGGTCGCGGACCGCGTGCTCGACGCGCGGGACCGGTTCTGGCAGTGGGAGACCGACGACGGCACCCGCGTGCGGCGCACGTCCGGTTTCGCGTCCCTGGGCGGCGCGACGCTGGACAACGAAGAGAACTACCTGATGAAGAAGCTCTACACGGCGCTGGGCGCGCTGGAAGTGGAGAACCAGGCGCGCATTTGACACTCGTCCACCGTTCCCGGTCTGGGAACCTCGTTCGGACGTGGTGGCGCCACAAGCTACCTGCAGGATCTCGCCAACGCGGACTGCATCATCATCCAGGGCTCGAACATGGCCGAGTGCCATCCGGTGGGCTTCCAGTGGGTGATGGAGGCCAAACGCAAGGGCGCGAAGGTCATCCACGTGGATCCGCGCTTCACGCGCACCTCGGCGATGGCCGATGAGCACGTGCCGGTGCGCGCCGGCGCGGACATCGCGTTCCTGGGCGGGCTGATCCACCAGGTGCTGGAGAACGACGCGTACTTCCACGAGTACGTGACCGCCTACACCAATGCGCCGATCATCGTCTCGGACGAGTTCCGCGACACCGAGGAGCTGGCCGGGTTCTTCTCCGGGTTCGACGAGGACTCGCGCAGCTACGACACCTCCAGCTGGCAGTACAAGGGCGCGGAGAAGACGGCCGCCGCCGGCAAGCGGGACGTGGGCCCGCACGAAGACCCTGAGCGCAGCCCGGGCGGCACCCCCGGCCAGCATGCGGAATCGGAGTCCGCCGGCAGCGGCGGCGCCCGGGCCACCCGGGAGGTGCAGCACCCGCACGTCGACCCGACGCTGCAGGACCCGCACTGCGTGTTCCAGATCCTGCGCCGCCACTTCGCGCGCTACACCCCGGAGGTCGTCGAGCAGACGTGCGGCGTCCCGCGCGAGCAGTTCCTGCGGGTGGCGCGCGCGCTGATCGAGAACTCGGGCCGCGAGCGCACCTCGGCGTTCTGCTACGCCGTCGGCTGGACCCAGCACACCGTGGGCGTCCAGTACATCC
>CAYVJJ010000120.1:0-4140 GCA_964451655.1 uncultured Mycobacteriaceae bacterium
ATGCGCGCGGCGTACGTGAGGTCTCTCGGCGGTCCGGAGAAGATCGAGACCGGGGAACTGCCGGTGCCTCTCGGCGGCCCGCACGACGTGCTGGTGCGCGCCGAGGCGATGGGCGTGAACCACGTGGACCGCTTCGTGCGCTCGGGCGCGTACAAGACCCCCACCCCGTTCCCGTTCGTGATCGGCCGCGACGTGGTGGGAACGGTGGCGCGCACCGGTACGGCCTGCGCGGACCGCTTCCCCGTCGGTCGCCGTGTGTGGTCGAACAGTATGGGACACCACGGCCGCCAGGGCACGTTCTCCAAGTACGTGCTGGTGCCCGGCGACCGTCTCTACCCGCTGCCCGATCATGCCGACGCGGTCCACGCGGCGGCGGTCCTGCACACCGCCGCGACCGCGCACCTCGGGCTGTTCCGGGAAGCGCGGGTCGGCTTCGGTGAGACCGTGGTGGTCGAGGGCGCGGCCGGGGGCGTGGGCAGCGCGGTCGTCCAACTGGCCGTTGCCGCGGGAGCGCGGGTGGTGGCGACCGCGTCTGCCGCCGACGCCCGCTGGTGCCGTGGGCTCGGGGCTGAGCGGGTGATCGACTACCGGGCGAAGGACCTTCCGGCGCAGCTCGACTCTGCTGTCCCGGACGGGGCCGACATCTGGTGGGACAATTCCGGCCGCAACGACTTCGCCCTATCGGTGCCGCGGATGCGGCCCGGCGGGCGCATCGTCCTCATGTCGGGCCTGGGCGCGGAGCCGGTCCTGCCGGTGGGCCGCCTCTACACCCGGGATCTGTCGTTGAAGGGATTCGCGATCTCCAACGCGTCCGTGGACGACCTCGCGCATGCGGCGGGGTCCGTCAACCGCCTGCTCGGCACCGAGGGCCTGCGGGTGCGCACGCCGCGGGTGCTTCCCCTGGCGCGGGCGGCCGAAGCGCATCGCCTCCTGGACGGCGGGGTCAAGGAGCGCCTCGTGATCGTGCCGTAGGCCGCTGCAGATCGACTGTGGGTCATGACGGGGGAGGGCTCGGCGTCTATCCTCCCGCGACGAAGTGCGCCAGCACCGCCTGCACCTCGTAGATGTCGACGGCGCGGGAGAACCGGCGCTGGATGGGCGACTGGGCACCAGAGATCCAGATCCGCAGTTCCGCATCCAGGTCGAACGTCCCGGCGGTCTCGACGGCGAAGTGGGTGATCGCGCGGTAGAGGACGCTGTGGTATTCGATCTTTCGACCGGTCACGCCCTGCTTGTCCACGAAGATCAGGCGGCGATTCGTGAACAGGAACGCGTCCCGCACCAGCTGGTAGCCGGCCTGGAACTGCTCCCCGGTGCCCAGTAGACGCGCGTATTCCTGGTGGATGAGCTGCGGGTCCATGCGGCCGGAGTTGCCCATCGCGCCGCTTATCATCCCCATCTCGAACCTCTTCCCGTCGTCCCCGACGTCCATCGGCCTGTTCCCCGCTCGCGGCGGGTGCTCCCGCGCATGCCGGGCGTCGGACCGTCACTCCGTGCCCATGCCGAGGATGCAGGGGCACAGTAGCGCCCGGAGCCGACAGGTTCAGGCGCAGTCCGGTCGGAGATCGGGGTCGCACCGGCACCGCGGGGACTCCGGCCGCCGCAGGACGCGGCGCCCGGAGTGCCCGGTGCGTCGCGTGCTCACCCGCCGGCGGCGCCGACGGCCGGGGCGGCGCGGTGCGTCTCCGGGGCTTCGGCCGGCGCATCGGGGCCGTCCGTACCGACCCGTCGTCCCGGCAGGAACAGTGCGGCCACGGCGCCGACCGCCACCACGGCCGCGCCTACCCGCAGCGCCGGCTGCAGTGCACCGTCGAACCCGACCGGTGAGATCTGCCCGCCGGCGCCGAGGAACACCGCGGTGAGCACCGCGATGCCCAGCGCCACGCCCACCTCGCGGAGGGTGTTGTTGGCCGAGCTCGCCGACGCATGGTCCTGTTCGGTCAGGTCCGTGAGCACCGCGGTCGCGACGGGGGCGAAGGTCAGGCCCATGCCGATACCGGCCATCACCATCGGGGGGATCAGGTCCGGGTAGGCGGTGGACGGATCCAGCACCGTCGCGATCCACGCCAGCGCCCCGGCCTGCAGCACCATTCCGGCGACCAGCAGCGGCCGCAGCCCTACGCGCGGGGCGATCGCTCCGGCGATCGGGGCGACCACCATCGGCGCGGCCGTCCACGGGAGTGTGCGCAGACCGGCCTCGAGCGGGCTGTAGCCCATCACCACCTGCAGGTACTGGACCAGCAGGAACACGGCGCCGAACATGCCCAAGGAGAAGGCCACCGCAAGGACGTTGGCGAGCGTGAAGTTGCGCGAGCGGAACAGGCGCATCGGCATCACGGGCTGACGGGCATGCAGCTCCCATGCGACGAAGGCCGCCACGAGAATCGCCGACGCGACGAGCGGGACGACGACCCCGGCCGAGCCCCAGCCGTCGTCGTTGCCGTGCACGATCCCCCACACGGCCAGGAACACCGCCGCGCCGGCGAGCACCACGCCCAGAGGATCGAGGTGCACACGCATCGAGCGGGTCTCGTCGAGGGCCAGGTAGACCAGCGGGATGGCGATGACGGCGACCGGGACGTTGAACCAGAAGATGGCCTGCCAGGAGATGCCGGAGACGATCGCGCCGCCGACCACGGGGCCGAGCGCGACCCCGAGCCCGGACACCCCGCCCCACACGCCGATGGCCAGCGCGCGGCGCGATTCCGGGACCGCGCCCGCCAACAGCGCCAGCGACAGCGGCAGGACCGCGGCGGCCCCGACCCCCTGGATCGCCCTGCCGAGGATCAGCGACTCCGGGCTGGACGACAGGGCCGAGGCGATGGACCCGGCGGTGAACAGGGCGATACCGATGATGAACACGCGCCGGCGGCCCCACCTGTCGCCGACCCCCGCCGCCGCCAGCATGAGCGTGGCGAACGCAAGAGTGTAGGCGTTCATGAACCACTCGAGCTGCGAGATCGACGCGTGCAGGTGCGCCTGGACGACGGGCAGCGCGCTGGTCATCACGAGGTTGTCGAGCGTCGCCATGAACATCGGCAGCGAGACGGCGAGCAACGTGAGCCACAGCGCGCGGGTGCGGGGCGACCCGGCTGCGGTGCCCCTCCCGACAGCAGGATCCTGCCCGGGTGGCGCCTCGGAGCCGGTGCGGGGCTCCGGTGCGGACGAAACGGTCATGGGGTCCACCTCATCTCCGGTTCTGACATCAGCGCCGTGCGGCTCGGGACCGGGCTCTGCGCCGGGCTCCCAGATGTAAGCATCGACTGATAACTAACTGCGTCGAGTATTAAGCATCGACTGATAACCTGTCAATATGTCCACCGAGGAAGAACCGTCCCGGACCGCAGAACGAAGCCCGGGGAGGGCCGCGACGACGCGCATGACCAAGGAGGAGCGGCGCGAATCGATACTCGCGGCCGCCACGGAGGTCTTCGCCCGCGGCGGCTACGCCGGCACCACCACCGACGACGTCGCCCGCGCCGCGGGCGTCTCGCAGCCCTACGTGGTCCGGATGTTCGGGGGCAAGGCCAAGCTGTTCCTCGCCGTGTTCACCAGGGCGTTCGAGCGCACCGTCGCGGTGTTCGAGGCGAAGCTGGACGAGCTCGACGCGGATCCCCGCGCGGACCCGGAGTCCCCCGAGTACTGGGAGTCGCTCGGCAGCGCGTACCGGCAACTGGTGGACGACCGCGCGCAGCTGCTGGTGCTCATGCACGGGTTCGCGGCCGGCGCCGAACCGGAGATCGGCACCATGGCGCGCCGTGGCATGGCGTACGTGTACGGGCTGATCATCGACCGCACCGGGTGCACGCCGGATCAGGCGCGCGACTTCCTGGCGCACGGCATGCTCATCAACGTGCTCCTCGCGATCGAGGCGCCCGCCCACGCCGGCGACGACCCGGGGCTGGCCGAACTGACCGTGTGCACCATCGACTCGGCCTGACCGCTCCCGGCCCTGGCCCCCGTCGGCCGGCGTGAAGTGCTCTCACACCCGGCCTGAGACCACGGACCGGGTGTGAGGACTTCCGGCACGGGGCCGGGCGGTGCTTCCGGCGCCAGTCGACTCCGGAGCCACGGTGCACGTCGTCGACGGTCACGCGGAGGCGTTCATTCCGCGCGCAGGCCCTCCCGCCGGTGCAGCGT
>CAYVJJ010000120.1:4240-7825 GCA_964451655.1 uncultured Mycobacteriaceae bacterium
GACGGTCACGCGGAGGCGTTCATTCCGCGCGCAGGCCCTCCCGCCGGTGCAGCGTCGAGGCGATCCCCCCGGCGGCGGCCCGGACGGCGGCGGTGTGCGCATCGGGCCGGAAGCGCGTCACCGGGCCGGTCACGCTGACCGCGGCGACGGGGTCGTTGGTGAGGACGTCGAGGATCGGAGCCCCCACGCACGCGATCCCCGGCGAGGACTCCTCGTATTCGAACGACACACCCTGCTCGACGACGGTGTCGAGCTGCCGTGCCAGCAGGCCGGGGGCGATGATGGTGCGCGGGGTGCGGCGTTCGAGCGGTCCTCCGAGTACGGCGCGGCGCAGTTCGGGGCCCGCGTGCGCCAGTAGCGCCTTGCCGATGCCGGTGCAGTGCAGCGGCATCCGGCCGCCGGTACGCGACGGCGCGCTGGCCTGGCGGTGGCCTCCGATCTTCGCCACGTACACCACTTCGTGCCCGTCGAGCACCCCCAGGTGCACGGTCTCGTGGGTGCGCTCGTAGAGGTCCTGGAGGAACGGCATGGCCAGCTCCAGCAGCCCGCGCTCCACCGAGGCGCGCATGCCCAGCTCGAACAGGCCGCCGGAGAGCCGGTAGCCGCCCGGCACGCGGTCGAGCAGCCGCACGGCCGTGAGTTCCTCGGCCAGGCGCCGTACCGTCGCCTTGTGCAGGCCGGTCCGGCGGACCAGGCCGGCGAGTCCCACCGCGTGGTCGTCGGCGGAGAAGGCGCGCAGGATCAGCACCACCTTGCCGATCACCGTGCCCCGGTCGACCCCGTCGGCCGATACGTCCTGCCCCATGCTGAACACGGTACCCGGGCGTATCGCTCAGCGATACGAAAGCCTGGTGACGTGGGAATGCGCGGGTCATGCTGGTCACATGACGCAGACGATCGACAGCGCCGGCTCGCCGACGCCGGAGCAGGAGGCCGCCGAGGCCCGGGCCGCGCAGCGCCTCCTGGACGCCCTCAACACCCGTGTGGCCTGCGACCCGGTGCGCGAGTTCATCGGCTCCACCGACCTGCCCGCCGCCTACCGCGTGCAGGAGCGGCTCACCCGCGGCCGCGTCGAGGGAGGCGCACGCATCGTGGGCCGCAAGATCGGGCTCACCTCCCGGGCCGTGCAGGAGCAGATGGGAGTGGACCAGCCGGACTTCGGCGTGCTCTTCGACGACATGGCCTTCGAGGCCGGACAGCAGGTGCCGATGGACCGCCTGCTGCAGCCGAAGGCGGAGGCGGAGGTCGCGTTCGTGCTGTCCGAGGACCTGGCCGACGGGCCCCTCGACGTCGCGCAGATCCGCGGCGCCATCGCGCACGGCGTCCCCGCGATCGAGGTGTGCGACAGCCGGATCCAGGGGTGGGACATCCACTTCGGGGACACCGTGGCCGACAACGCGTCCTCCGGCGTCTACGTCCTCGGCGACGGCCCCAGGACGCTCGACGAGTTCGAGCCGGTCGAGGTGGGCATGCGCATGCTCATCAACGGCGAGGAGGTCTCCACCGGCACCGGCGCCGCCTGCCTGGGCGACCCCCTCAACGCCGTCGCCTGGCTGGCCAATGCGGCACGCGATTTCGGCGAGCCCCTGCGGGCCGGGCAGGTGATCCTCTCCGGCGCACTCGGCCCGATGCGGCCCATCAGCCCCGGCGACGAGGTCACCGTGGAGATCTCCGGCCTCGGCGGCGTCACCGCCCGGTTCAGCGCAGGGGCGGACACTTCGGAAGGGAAAGACAAGTGAGTACTAAGACCAAGGTTGCGATCATCGGCTCCGGCAACATCGGCACGGACCTGATGATCAAGGTGATCCGCACAGCGCAGCACCTCGAGATGGGTGCGATGGTGGGCATCGACCCCGAGTCCGACGGCCTGGCGCGCGCCGAACGCATGGGCGTGCCCACCACCGCCGAGGGTGTCGAGGGGCTGGTGAAGCTGCCGAACTTCGACGAGATCGAGATCGTCTTCGACGCCACGTCCGCCAAGGCGCACCTGCACAACGCCGAGGTCCTGGCGCCCTACGGCAAGCGGCTGGTCGACCTGACGCCCGCCGCCATCGGCCCGTACGTGGTGCCCGCGGTCAACCTGGGCGAACACCAGGACGCCGGGAACCTCAACATGGTCACCTGCGGCGGCCAGGCCACGATCCCCATCGTGGCCGCCGTCTCGCGGGTGGCACCCGTCGCCTACGCGGAGATCGTCGCATCGATCGCCTCGAAGTCCGCCGGCCCCGGCACCCGCGCCAACATCGACGAGTTCACCGAGACCACCTCCGAGGCCATCGAGAAGGTGGGCGGCGCCGAGCGCGGCAAGGCCATCATCATCCTCAACCCGGCCGAGCCGCCGCTGATCATGCGCGACACGGTGTACTGCCTGGTCAAGGCTGACGACCCGGGGATCCACGAGGAGATCACGCTCTCGGTGGACAAGATGATCGACGAGGTCGCCTCCTACGTGCCCGGTTACCGGCTCAAGCAGAAGGTGCAGATCACCGAGATCGACCAGGACCGCCCGGTGGACACGCTGCTGGACGACGACGTCGCCGACGAGGACATGCCCACCCACCAGGTGTCGGTGTTCCTCGAGGTCGAGGGCGCCGCGCACTACCTGCCGGCCTACGCCGGCAACCTCGACATCATGACGTCCGCCGGCCTGCAGGTGGCCGAGCGCATCGCGGCCCGCAAGACCGTGACCGACGAGACCGCAGCGCCGGCCGCCGCGGCGCAGGAGGCATAACCCATGAGCACCCCGATCTTCGTCCAGGACGTCACGCTGCGCGACGGCATGCACGCCGTGCGCCACCAGATCAGCACCGACGACGTCAAGCGCATCGTCACCGCCCTCGACAAGGCCGGAGTCGACGCCATCGAGGTGGCGCACGGCGACGGCCTCGCGGGCGGCTCGGTCAACTACGGGCCCGGCTCCAACACCGACTGGGAATGGATCGCGGCGGCGGGCGAAGTCCTCGAGAACGCGCGCCTGACCACACTGCTGCTGCCCGGCGTCGGCACCGTCGACGAGCTCAAGAAGGCGTGGGACCTGGGCGTGCGCTCGGTGCGCATCGCCACCCACTGCACTGAGGCCGACGTCTCCGCCCAGCACATCGCGGCCGCCCGCGAGATCGGCATGGACGTCGCCGGCTTCCTGATGCTCAACCACATGGCCGAGCCCGCGGAGCTGGCGAAGCAGGCCAAGCTCATGGAATCCTACGGCGCGCACTGCGTCTACATCACCGACTCGGGCGGGCGCCTGACGATGCAGGGCGTCCGCGACCGCGTGCACGCCTACCGTGACGCGCTGAACCCGGAGACCGAGATCGGCATCCACGCCCACGAGAACCTCTCGCTGTCGGTCGCCAACTCGGTGACCGCGGTGGAGGAGGGCGCCTACCGCGTCGACGCGTCCCTGGCGGGCCACGGCGCCGGGGCCGGGAACTGCCCCATCGAGGCGTTCGTGGCGGTGGCCAACCTGTCCGGCTTCGAGCACCGCTGCGACCTCAACACGCTCGAGGACGCGGCCGACGACATCGTCCGACCGCTGCAGGACCGCCCGGTGCGGGTGGACCGCGAGACGCTGACCCTCGGCTACGC